>JASFGN010000104.1:0-7896 GCA_050123735.1 Desulfobacterales bacterium
TTTGGAAATTCTCAATCGGATCAAAGATGCCAGGGACAGAACCATTTTGCTGGTGGAACATAAAATGGACATGATCATGTCGCTTTCGGATACGATTATGGTTTTACAGGAAGGAAAGCTCATTGCGGACGGTGAGCCCGGCGACATCTACTGCAGCGAAGCCGTTCAGGAAGCCTATCTGGGAGGAGGGACGACGCGTGAGTGAGACGATTCTGAAGTCAGATGCGATCCACACCTTCATCGGGCAGCACCATATCCTGCAAGGGGTTTCCTTTGAGGCCAAAGCCGATGCGGTCACTGTCCTCATCGGCCGAAATGGAGCGGGCAAGAGCACAACGCTTAAAACGATTATGGGGCTCCTGCCGGCCTCGGACGGAAAGATTTTATTTAAAGGGCAAGAAATCCAGTCCAGGAAACCTTATGATATCGCACGTCTGGGAATCGGTTTTGTGCCCGAACATATGGGGATTTTTGCCGATCTTACTGTAGAGGAGAACATGCAGGTGGCCATGCTGCGGGAAGATGCTGCCACCACCGAAAGACTTGAAAGAATCCTGTCGATGTTTACCGCTCTGAAGGATTTCTGGCGCGCTAAGGCGGGTATACTCAGCGGGGGACAAAAGCAGATGCTCGCTATTGCCCGGGCCATCGTCAACGATACCGCCTTGCTTCTGATCGATGAGCCGACCAAGGGTCTGGCCCCCATTATCATTAATGCGCTCATCGATGCGATCAATCAAATCAAGCAGCACAGCGTGGTTGTTTTGGTAGAGCAAAACTTTTATATGGCCAGCAGCGTCGGAGATCATTTCTATATTCTGGATGACGGCAAGGTCGTTCACAGCGGTGCAATGGAAGATCTGGTCCAAAACCAGGAGCTGCAAAGCAAATATCTGGGAATCTCTAAAGCCGACGGCTAGTTTTGTGTCCCATCTTTTGTAATAGACTACGGGTCACTATTTTAAGACAAGGAGTCAATTTTTATGGTGCAGACAACACTTAAACCTTGGGGCTTGAAGCTGGCCATAGGCGGGGCCATCGTGCTCTATTTGCTTCCGCTTTTGGGTATGGACCTCAAGACGTATCTTACCCTCACCATCGCCGGTTTAGCGATGGGGATGATGTTATTCCTTGTGGCCTCTGGCTTGAGCCTCATATTCGGCTTGATGGATGTAATCAATTTTGCCCACGGTGTCTGCTTTGCTTGGGGGGCTTATGTTGCCTTCAGCACCTTCAGGGCTTTAAACAAATGGGTAACGGCAGATTCGGTCTTTTATAACTTCTTAATTTTTTTCATCGCTATCGCCGCAGCCATCGTCGTGGTCGGGCTTATAGGGGTCATCATCGAAAGGTTTTTGGTCCGCCGGGTGTACGGTTCCCATCTGTTTCAGATCCTGATCACTTTCGGCGGGATGGTCGTGCTCACCGAGTTTATCCGGATCTTATGGGGACCGAATGACGAGGTGATGCCCGTGCCCCGGACCTTTCGGGGCAACTGGGATATTTTCGATATCATCGTTTTGAGGTACCCCATCATTTCCATCGTCATCGGCCTGCTGGTTTATGGCGCCCTTCAACTGGTTCTCAAAAAAACAAAAGTCGGTAAAATCGTGCGGGCCGGGGTGGAGGATCCGGATATGGTGCAGGCCATGGGACATAATATATTCCTGTTCTTCACGGTGGTGTTCGCGGCCGGAGCCGGACTGGCAGCCGTCGGCGGATTGGCCATGGCCATTTTCAACGTGCAGGTATACCCGGATATGGGGGACGCCTATCTAATTTTTGCCTTTATCGTGGTAATCATCGGGGGGCTGGGCAGTATTACCGGCTCCCTGGTGGGCGCTCTGATCGTGGGGCTTTCGTATAACTATGTGGCCTATCTGCTTCCGCCTCTCGCCGTCGGTGTCAATATACTGATTATGGTCATTATTCTTCTCATTCGGCCCACAGGCCTTTTTCCGGCCGGCAAATAGCGAGGTGAGCGTATGACGGAGCCGACACCGGTTCAGCTTTTTCGTCAGGAAGAAAAACAGAAACAATTCCGCAGCGGTGTATTTTTTCTAAAGAGCGGCCTCCTGATTTTTTTCCTGGTGGCCCCTTTTTTGCTTCCGTCCTTCAAGACGCTCGATCTGGCATTGAAGATCCTGATTTTCGCCGTGCTGGTGGCCAGTTTCGACATCCTGCTCGGCTATACGGGTATTCTTTCTTTTGGGCATGTCATGTTTTTTGGCATTGGTGGCTATAGCGTCGCTATGCTGATCGGGAAATATGGCAATCCGTCCTATCTCAATCTCTTTTTCGGCTTTCTCATCGCCGTGGCAATTACATCAGCTATTGCGCTGCTGGTCAGTTTTCTCTCTTTGCGGGTTCGGGCTATATTTTTCGCCATGGTTACCCTGGCGATCGCCGAGTTTGCCATCATTTTAGCCTCGAAGCTGAGCGGCTTTACCGGTGGTGAAGACGGCATCATCATGAGTATGCCGGGGATCTTTAAAGTGTCCTATAATATGGGTTCTTTTATCGGTCTTGAAATGACCGGCAGGGTGATGACCTACTATTTTATCTTTATTATCAGTTTGGTCCTCTTCCTTTTAATGGTTCGCTTTATCCATTCCCCGCTCGGGCGGGTGATGCAGGCAATCCGCGACAATGAGCCGCGCGCGGAGGCGATCGGCTACAAAACCTTTATTTTTAAAACGATATCCATTTGCTTTGGATGTCTGGTTGCGACCATTTTAGGCGGATTGTATGTTATGTGGGTGGGGTATGCCAACCCCGAATCCGTACTCGGTATTCCGATCATGCTGGATGTGCTGTTGATGGTCATTGTCGGGGGAATGGGAACACTGTACGGCGGCCTGGCCGGTGCAGCCTTTCTGATGATTGCACATACCTTTCTGCCTGATCTTCAGAATTTTGCCAAGGACATCCTTCCCAATGCACATTTTTTACATGCGGTCCTGGAGCGTTGGCTCCTTATCTTCGGGATTCTGTTTATTCTGGTCGTCTTCTTCTTTCCTAAAGGGATCATCGGGTCGGTTCAGGACTACGCAGCGCGTCGCAAGATGGCCCGGTCCATCTAAAGATGATAAAACTGAATAAAAAACAGAAAGGAGAGTCAGCAGATGCTTTACGGCGACTGGATCGGACGCTGGGGTCGAAGCTTTCCTGCAAAGGAAGCCCTGGTGGATGTCATCGATGATCGCCGGTACTCTTACGGCGAATTAAGCGACGATATCCATCGCATGGCCGACTTTTTGAGCAACCACCTGGGTATCGAACCGGGCGATCGGGTAGCGGTGCTCGCATTTAACCGGGCAGAATATATCAAGCTATTTTTCGCCTTGAGCCGCCTGGGCGCCATTTTGGTACCGCTCAACTTCCGACTGGCGCCGGCAGAATTCATTTATTATCTGGAAGATGCCGCACCCGAGGCCATCTTTTTCGATCAGGCGCACCAGGAAAGCGTGGACGGCTTTAAAAGCAAGACCAATTTAAAGCATTATGTATGCTTTGATGAGGATGATGCCGTCGGGCTGGCCTTGCCGGGCGTTTGGTCTAAGCTGTCTGCTGAACCGCCCCCTGAAGTCGAGATCGTCCCCGACGATCCCCAGCTGATTATCTACACCTCCGGCACCACCGGTTTGCCCAAAGGTGTTATCCTGACCCATGGAATGCTTACCTGGAACGCGGTCAATACCCATCTGGGCTGGGATTTGCGCTCAACAGACCGAACCATCCTGCACGCGGCCATGTTTTATACCGCCGGCTGGAACGTGTTTACCCTACCGCTCTTTTATGGCCGCGGCGTCAATATCCTGGTCAAAAGCTTTGAAGCGGATTTAATCCTGGATCTGATCGAACGGGAAAGAGTGACGGTTTTTTTCGGTGTGCCTACCATGTTCCAGATGTTGCTGGATTCTCCCGGCTTTGCATCAACGGACTTTTCCAGCATCCGTTTTATGGTCTCGGGGGGTGCACCACTGGGCCGGGATATTCTGGAAGCGTTTAGAGCGCAGAAGTCCATCCGAATCTGGGAGGGTTACGGATTGACCGAAGCGGGTCCCAATAACTTTCTGGCCAACGGGAAACTCGGATCGGTCGGTCATCCCATGCCGCATGTCGATGCCAGGATAGTAGACCCGGAGGGCAACGAAGTGCCGGAAGGAGAAGAAGGGGAAATCTGGCTGCGCGGCCCGCACATTTGCGCCGGTTATTGGAACAAACCCGAGGAGACCGCTAAAGCCATATCCGGCGGCTGGTTTAAAACCGGCGATTTTGGTCGCATCGATGCAGATGGCCATTTTGCCATCGTGGGCCGGCTCAAAGATATGATTATTTCAGGGGGAGCGAATATATATCCGGCCGAGATCGAGCGGGCCATCGAAACACATCCGGCCGTTGCCGGCGTGGCCGTCATTGGGGTGCCGGATGACAAATGGGGTGAGGTCGGTAAGGCCATTGTCGAGCTTCATGCGGGAAGCACACTGAGCATCGAGGAACTGAAAGATTTTTTAAGTGACCGTCTGGGGAAATTCAAGATTCCCAAATATATGGTCGCCATAGATGAACTGCCCCGCACAGTGGCTTCGGGGAAGGTCCAAAAATTTATTCTCAAAGACAAACACGGCCGAGCCGACAACAAGTAGGAGCATAATGTGAACATTGGAGCGGATCTTTTTTTACAAATGCTAAAGGGCTTATATCCGGGGTATGCGGAGACGGACCTCGAAAAATGGCAGGAATGGTTTCAAAAAGCCGGCCAAAATTTCTTTGGCGACGTGTCTGACAAGGTCAAAGGAGAAGGCGCCGAAGCGTTATTTCGATCCTGGATGGAAGGCGTGCAACAAGCGCTGGCAAAAGAAACGTCATCAGTCAATAGTGAGATCCCCGACAAAATTTTTGACAGCATCATTCAAAACGGGCATCTGTACATCGAATTCATGAATACCGTCTTAGAGGCGGCCAAAGCCGCTCATGTCGGGGATGCCACAGATGAAATGCTGCATGAGATCTACACTAAAATGACGCAGCAGTATTTTAGCCTATACCAGGCAAATATCGGCAAGCTCGCCGGTGTTCCCCAGTTTGGTATTCACCGAGAGGCCCAGCATCAAATCATGGCCGCCATCGATTCTTATCACCGGTTCACGGGGTCCGTTGGCGATTTTTTATTGAAATTCAGCATGCCTTTGAAAGACGCGATGAATATGCTGCAACAGGCAATCAGGGACAGAGACGCGGCCGGTGACGGCTTTAAAAGCGCCAAAGAAATCTACGATTTTGCCGTCGACATTCTTGAAAAAAGATATGACGAATATATCAAATCACCCGAAGGTGTGCAAAATGTGGTGGACCTGGTTGAAAAATATCTGGATTATAAGAAAAAGCAAAACATCGCCAGGGATATCTGGTTCAGGCTGCTTTCGATTCCAACAAGAAAAGAGATGGAAGATGTTTACAAGGGAATCTATGATCTGAAAAAAAAGACGCGCAAACAGGACGCCCTCATACGTAAACAAAACAAGAAAATAAAAGCGCTGAAACGGAAACTGCAAAATGTTGAAAGCGCTTTGCCCAGGAAAAAGTCATCGGCAAAATCTGTTGGGAAGCGCAGAGCAAAATCAAAAGCCGCGGCTAAAGGTTCCCGAAAATCGAAATCTCCGAAGAAAACCGGATAGCCGATAGCGGTTTTCAATTGAAGTGACCCCTAAACCTCTGAACCGTTGAACGCTTATAAAGATGAACTATCAGCAAATAATTGAAAGCATCGAAAAAGATGTAAAGGAATTTCCGAAAAAAGTATTGCGCGCATCAGAGGTGCTCACCGGCAATCCGGATTACCGGGTCGCAAAGACGCCCGCCGATGTTGTATATAGCGAAGATAAGCTGAAGCTGTTGCATTATCATCGCCGGGTGAAAAAGAAGAAAATACACAAGACACCGGTTTTAATTGTGTATGCTCTCATCAATCGATACATCATGCTCGATCTGGAGCCCGGCCGAAGCTTTATCCAAAATCTGCTCAACGAAGGTCTGGATGTGTATCTAATCGACTGGGGCTACCCGACGGGTGCGGACCGCTATCTGGATCTGGATGACTACATCAACCACTATGTGGACACTGCGGTGAGATGGATCCGATCTGAGACCAAAAGCAAAAAGATCAATTTAATGGGCGTTTGTATGGGGGGAACCTTCAGTGTGATCTATGCCGCCCTGCACCCCAAAAAGGTCAAGAATCTGATCACGCTGGCAACGCCAACGCAGTTTGACATCGACGATGCCGGTCTGTTCTTATGGGCCCGGGGATTCGATGTCGATAAGGCCGTGGAAGGACTCGGCAATCTGCCCGGAGATTTGGCCAATATTCTCTATTTGCTTGTCTCGCCCGTCGCCACGGCAACCAAATATATTCAGTTTTTATACGGTATCGAAAATCCCAAATTCGTCAGCACATTTCTGCGCATGGAAAAATGGATATTCGACAGTCCCGATATGGCCGGCGAATTCTTCAGAGAGTGGATCAGAGATTTCATGCAGCGGAACCTGCTGATACGGAACCGGCTAATCATAGACGGTCGGAAAGTGGATCTGCGCAAAATAAAATGTCCGCTGTTAAATGTCTTTGGCAAAAACGACTATCTGGCACCGCCGTCCACGGCCAAACCGCTTTCCGGGGCAGTGGGCTCCAAGGATGTCACCACCGTTGGCGTTGACACCGGTCATGTGGGTATATTTGTGGGCAGCAAGTCATATAAAACCATCAGTCCTAAAATTGCGAAGTGGATCAGAGAGCGTTAGGCATTTTTTCCGGTTTGGCGGAATTTATACCGCTTGTCAGATTTGATCTATCAAAAAATACATAAGGAAATCGTTGTGCCTGATTTGACCATGACAGATCCTATTATGAAAAAAGTCAACGGAGACGGCATCACCATCCAGCTGGCCGTCTGGGAAGGGAAAGACACTCAGGTACTGTGCGTACACGGCCTGACCGCAAACTGCCGCTGCTGGGATGTGATGGCATCAGCATTGACCCCGGAAAATACGTTACTGGCCATCGATTTGCGCGGCAGGGGACTATCGGATAAGCCCGCCGCCGGTTACTCCATGCGGCATCACATCCAGGATATTTTTTGCGTACTAGACGACCTCAAACAAGCGAAAATGGTCCTGATGGGCCATTCTTTAGGTGCGTTCGTCGCACTGGCATTCGCTGCCCATTATCCCGAGCGGACGGAGAAAATTATTCTGATGGATGGCGGCGGGCAACTCACGCAAGACCAATGGGAAAAAGTCACGGTTGCCATCAAGCCCTCATTGGATCGTTTGGGGCAGGTTTTTCCCTCCTTTGATGCCTACGTGACCCTTATGAAAAAGGCGCCCTTTCTGCAACCCTGGTCGCAGGCGATCGAAAACTACTTCCGGTACGAGACTGAAGCGGTGGAAGGCGGGGTACGCTCGCGAATCAATCCGGCCAATATTCAGGAGGAGATCCAAAATATACAGCAGGAAGTACCTTCTGATTACTATCCCAAAGTCACCTGTCCGGTTCTGGTCCTGCGGGCCACAGACGGCATATTAAGCCGCGATGACCTCGTTTTACCCGAATCGGCAGTAGAAAAAATGGTTTCAGAGATCCCCGATGTACAACGCGCAGACATAGACGGCACCAATCATTTCTCGATTCTATTTCAACCCAATGCGCAGCGTGACAGGGCAATCCGCGATTTTCTGACTGAGAATTGAGACCGCTTCAGGTAAGATGGATGTCAATACTTGAATCAGAGGATAATGTCTAAAATAGAAGGCAGATTATTTTAGCACCTGGGAGCAGCTTCCAGTAACGAAGAACCGTTCTACGATTGTAACCAATGCGCTCGTGGCTGAAAG
>JASFGN010000105.1:0-7843 GCA_050123735.1 Desulfobacterales bacterium
AATCGTAACCGTCCCACTGGTTGAAAATAAACAGCCCTTTGGCTTCTGAATTTTTAAGGATGAATTCGGCCTCGTGCACGCGATAAAGCGCGTTAATCCAGACGACCACAACCCCGATCTTTTGCAAAGCGTAAAAAGCAGTGACGAGCTCCACACAGTTTTTCATGTAGATGGCCACCCGGTCGCCTTTTGCAAAACCCAGCCCTGCCAGGCCGGCTGCCAGCGCATCAGCCCCCGCATTAAGCTCCGCATAGGTTGTGCGCCTTTCACCGTCTACAATCGCGACTTTATCCGGGGACTCAGCCGCTGATTTTTCCAGAATTTGTCCCAGTGTTAAGTTTTCTATGTTCACCATACCGGATTCTTTTGGTACTTTATATAAAAGGTTTCAGGTGTCAGGTGTCAGGTTTCAGGGACGAAGAGAAGGGCTGACACCTGAGGCCCGAACACCGATAAAAAGTTTTTACCTTGCACTAAAACCTATTTAATTGTGACTTCGACAAAAATGGAGACGAAGTGAGTTTACATATTTCTCCGGTATTGCCCGCCGACTTCATAAAGCGCCTGCGTGATCTGGCCCAGGCTGCAGGTTCGCACGGCCTCCATCAGTTCAGCGAAAATGTTGTCGCCGGACAGCGCAACTTTTTGCAGCCGCTCCAGGGCAGCCGGGGCCTCCTTTGCGTGGCGCTTTTTAAAGTCCGCCAGCCGCTTGAGCTGTGATTGTTTTTCGGCTTCGGTGGCACGCGCCAGTTCGACCGCCTCGCTGAGCTGCTCTCCGGCAGCATGTGGATCTCGAAAGGTATTGACCCCGATGATAGGCAGCGCACCGGTATGCTTGAGGGTCTCATAGTAAATCGATTCTTCCTGAATTTTGCTGCGCTGATAACCGGTTTCCATGGCTCCCAGGACACCACCGCGTTCGGTAATGCGGTCGAATTCCAACAGCACGGCCTCTTCCACCAGGCGTGTCAGTTCTTCGAAGATGAAGCTGCCCTGGTTCATGTTCTCATTTTTGGTCAGTCCCCATTCACGATTAATGATCAATTGAATGGCAAGCGCTCGTCTGACCGACTCTGCGCTGGGGGTGGTGATGGCTTCATCGAAGGCATTGGTATGCAGGCTGTTACAGTTATCGTAGATAGCACATAATGCCTGCAGGGTCGTGCGTATGTCGTTGAACTGGATATCCTGGCTGTGCAGGGAACGACCGGAGGTTTGAATATGATATTTGAGCATCTGTGAGCGTTCGGACCCGCCGTATTTGTCACGCATGGCAATCGCCCAGATTCGCCGGGCCACGCGCCCGATCACATTGTATTCCGGATCCAGCCCATTGGAGAAGAAAAAGGAAAGATTGGGCGCGAAACTGTCAATAGGCATTTCCCTGGAAAGATAGTACTCCACATAGGTAAACCCATTGGCCAGGGTCAGCGCCAGCTGGGTGATCGGGTTGGCGCCGGCCTCGGCGATATGATAGCCGGATATCGATACGGAGTAAAAATTGCGAACATGATTGTCGATAAAATACTGTTGAATATCGCCCATCATTTTTAGGGCAAAATCGATGGAAAAAATGCAGGTATTTTGCCCCTGGTCTTCTTTAAGAATGTCGGCTTGAACCGTGCCGCGGACGTTGGACAGAACGTCGGCGCGTATTTTTTGATATTGTTCTTCGGAAGGTGCCTTGCCGTTATCCGCCGTGAATTTGTCGATCTGCTGATCGATGGCTGTGTTCAGAAACATGGCCAGCATAATGGGTGCCGGACCGTTGATGGTCATCGAAACCGATGTATTGGGTGCGCACAGATCAAATCCATCATAAAGCATTTTGACATCATCCAGGGTGCAGATGCTCACACCCGACGTGCCGACTTTGCCGTATATGTCCGGGCGAATATCCGGATCACATCCATACAAAGTGACCGAATCAAAGGCAGTTGACAGACGTTTGGCCTCATAATTGGCCGAAAGCATCTTAAAGCGCCGATTGGTGCGGGCCGGATCGCCTTCACCGGCAAACATACGGGTGGGGTCCTCATCCACACGCTTTAACGGAAACACCCCGGCTGTAAAAGGAAAGCGTCCGGATACATTTTCTTCCCGCAGCCAGCGATAAATTTCACCCGGGTCTTTAAACTTTGGCAGTTCAATCTTGGGTATGCGGGTATGCGATAAGGACTCGGTAAAAAGGGGCACCCTGATTTCACGATCGCGGACGCGGTAGACCAGTTCGTCTTCAGCGTAGATTGTCTGAATTTTTTCCCAGTTCTCAAGGGTTTGAATCGTTTCCGGATTCAGGGCCGCCTCGGCTGCCTTAATCTGCGCTTTAAAGGTGTCTATCAGTTGGCCGGTATCCCCCTTCAGATCGTCATTGCTGAGCGTGCCGGCAGATTCTTTCAAGTGCCAGACTTTCCTGATAGCTTCTGACTGCTCTGCGGTTTCCCGGTGGTATTCTCGGACATGATCGGCGATTTCGCTTAAATAACGGGTGCGTTCGGGCGGAATGATAATGGTTTTAGATGTCGAAGTGCGCGTCTCGGGTCTGGGCAAAGCGGAATTGAACTTTACACCGCTTTTCTCGGCGATGGCATCCATGATGGCATGATAAAGTGCCGTTACGCCATCATCGTTGAACTTGGATGCGATGGTTCCAAAGACCGGCATGTCTTCCGGTGATTGATCAAAGGCTTTGCGGTTGCGCTGGACCTGTTTGCGAACATCACGAACCGCATCCTCACCGCCTCTTTTTTCGAATTTATTGATAACCACCAGATCGGCGAAATCCAGCATGTCAATTTTTTCGAGTTGTGAGGCGGCGCCAAATTCACTGGTCATTACATAAATGGACAGGTCCACCATATCGACGATGCTGGAGTCACCCTGGCCGATGCCGGCCGTTTCGGCGATAATTAAGTCATAGCCGGCAGCCATAACGGATTCGATGGCTTCTCTGAAGACGGCGGGAATTTCTGTCTGGGATTGCCGGGTGGCCAGGGAACGTAAATATACCCTCGGATTGCCGATGGCATTCATACGGATTCGATCACCCAGCAGCGCGCCGCCGGTCTTGCGTCGGGAGGGATCGCAGCTGATGATGGCAATATGGATATCTTTACTATCGTGCAGTATGCGCAGAATCAGCTCGTCGGTCAATGATGATTTGCCGGCTCCGCCGGTGCCGGTTATGCCGATTACCGGTGCTTTACGCTGGCCGATTTTCTTTGTCAGCTCGGCGCGCAGGGCTGCCAGGTCTCCGTTTTCCTGGGCCTTGGCATATTCTGCCGCAGTTATCAGATTGGCAACCAGCAATTTGTTGTCCGGAGACAGATCATCAAATGGGAAGCCGCTTTTTTTGACCGTTGAGAAATCGATGGCCGCAACCATATGATTGATCATTCCCTGCAAGCCCAGTTGAGCACCGTCTTCAGGTGAGTAAATTTTGGTCACGCCGTACGATTCGAGCTCTGCAATCTCATCCGGTACGATCACACCGCCGCCGCCACCGAAAACCCTGATATGGGGTGCCCCTCGTTCCTTTAGAAGATCGACCATATATTTGAAAAATTCGATATGACCGCCCTGGTAACTGGACACCGCAATCCCCTGGGCATCCTCTTCAATGGCAGCGTCCACGATCTCTTGAACCGATCGATTATGTCCTAAATGGATGACTTCAACGCCGGTATCCTGCAGGATTCGGCGCATGATGTTAATGGCAGCATCATGGCCATCAAAAAGCGAGGTTGCTGTGACGACTCGAATGTAATTTTCGGGTTTGTATACTTCGACCTTAGCTGTCATTTTGCCTCCTTAATACCGATAAAAACCGCTTTTGCGATCAACGGTCAAGCGGGAGTCGAAACCAGAAGGGTTTTTAAAATGGCTTGACGTTTTATTTTCTGCCACCGGCATACATCCCCAGAATGATGCCGGTCTGAAGTTTGATATAATCTTCAATGCTGTAATGGCGGGCCAAATACCAGCGCCGGAAAGTCCACATATGTCCCAAGACGACCATATTGTGAGCTGCCAGCTCCAGGTTATTTTCTTTTAGGTTGACGAGATCGCCGGTTTTGGCGATGCGCGCCAGCGCTTTGACAAAAAGGCCGGTAATCCGCAGTTCATTCTCCAGAACGCGCTTTTGCCATTGAGACGGCAGGGATTGGGTTTCCTGATAAATCAACAGAATAAAATCACTCATCTGGTGGCACACCATAAAGTACTCATGGATAATTTTCACCAGGGCATCACGGCCGCCTTTTGCCTGGGACATGGCTGCACTAACGCCCCGTTCAACTTCTGCATGAATGGCTTCACACACCATATACAAAATGTCTTCTTTGGAGGCGAAATATTCATATAATGATCCAATCGAGAATCCCGCGGCCCGCGCAATCTGGCGGGTCGTCGTTTTGTGGAAACCTTTGTCGATAAACAGTTGAACGGCTGCATCCGCAATCTGGCGGCGGCGGCGTTTAACCAGATCCGGGTCCTTGACCTGGGTGGGTATATCTTTTGTTCGGGGCAGGTCCTGCATTTTAACCTTATGGAATCATTTTAAATTCAGCTATATTCAAACGGACATCCGCTTCCTGAACGAGCGCTCAATCAATAAATAACACGTCTCATTTTTGCTTGTCAAGTTTTTCGCAATACTCCTCCCGAGAACGATCTAACATACTATTATAATGTGAATTAAATAACATTGTAAAAATTGATTTGACTATTTTAAGAGAGGACTGAATGCGGAACCGGTGTACAAATAAAACCTTAGATGACCGAGCGCTCGATCATGATACTTTTTTCTCAAGCGTTCCGGATGGTTAAGCGCTGCAAACATGCGCGGCAGATCAAATTCGGGCTTAGGCAAATTGGAAATGGTACGGCAGTTCGGAAATAAAATTTGGGGAATATCAGGTCAACCTGCGGTCTTCCAGAGCCGGAAACTCCTGACGGATTGCATTGACCCGATCCGGGTCAATTTCGGCAGTCACAAAATCCTCTTCTTCAGAGCCCTCTGCCACCACCTGACCTATGGGATCGACGATCATGCTGTGGCCGGCGTATGTTTTGCCCTGATTGGCACCGGCGCAATTGCATGAAATCAGAAAGGCCAGATTTTCGTGCGCACGACAGCGGTTAAACAGTTTCCAGGCCGCGAGCCGCACGCGGGGCCAGGCGGAAGCCACCAAAAAGAAAGCAGCCCCTTTATCGACCATGCGGCGATAAAGCTCGGGAAAGCGCAGATCATAACAGGTTGAAAGCCCGCTTCTGCCCCAGGGAGTGTCGACGACAACGATATCTTCACCGGGTTCAAGCAGGGTGGTTTCTTCAGATTGATAGCCAAACAGATGGATCTTACGATAACGTGCCGCAATCTGACCTTCGGGGTTTAATAAAATACTGGTGTTGTATAAATGGCCATTGTCATTTTCCACCATGCTGCCCATAAAAATATGACATCTCCGTTTGCGTGCTGCTTTTTGGAATTCTGTGACAATCGGGCCATTGATGGCCTCGCTGTCACGTTGGTAGCGATCAAAGCAGAAAAAGCCGCTAGGCCAGATTTCCGGCAACAGTATCAGGTCAACGGGTGGTGCCTCTTGGACCAGCCGGAGCGCATGCGCTACATTTTTTTCTTTGGGCTGATCAGACATCGCCAGCTGGATGCTTGTCACTCTCATAAGTTCATATGCAATGTTGGAATATTGGAATACTGGATAAATGGGTTTTGGAGAATTGGTTTACGGGATGAATGGAAAAATTCGGTTTGTCCAAAATTTAGAAAATGGATAACATCCTTTTTATACCCAACCTTCCATCATTTCATCATTCCACTATTCCATGTTTAAGATAAAGATAATTATTTTTGGAAATACACTGCAGCCTTTTTCAGGGAAAGTTCCGGGAGCGGGTTCTATCCGAATCGCTCTCTTAAGATGCGGTGCAGGATTTTTCCGGTGCCGGTGCGGGGCATGTCGTTTTCTCCGATGAAGATTACCTGTTTGGGGCACTTGTAGCCCGCCATCTTGCCCTTGCAGGTCTGGATAACGCTCTGTTCGTTTAAGTTGCTGTCATCAAAATCCGGTTTTCGAATGATGACGGCACTGACCCTTTCTCCCCATTTTTCATCGGGCAAACCGATGACCGCGCAGTCGAATACGCCCTCGATGTTGCCGACCACTTCCTCCACTTCGCTGGGATAGACATTTTCTCCGCCGGTAATGATCATGTTTTTTTTGCGATCGACCAGATAGTAAAAACCATCTTCATCCTGCCGGGCCATATCGCCGGCTGAGAAAAAACCGTGTTTAAACGATTCCTCAGTTTGCTCGGGCAGCTTGTAGTATTCATCAAACAGCATCGGGCCCCGCGAGTACAACTCGCCGATGTCTCCGGCAGGCACTTCCTTGCCGTCGACATCAAGGATTTTCAGAAAATCGGTACCGATGCATTCAAAGCCGATGGAGCCCAGTTTCGACATCTGATATTCGGGTTTTAAGATGGTGACCATGCCGGCTTCGGTCGACCCGTACGCTTCGTAAAGTTTGACGCCCGGGAAAAATTCCATGACGGCCTGTTTCATGCTTTTGCGGCCGGGAGCCGAAGAGCACAGCAGTTTGTGGATTGAGCCGACATCGCGCTTTTTGGCATCTTCGGGGGCATTGAGAATTAAGTTGTAATGGGTGGGAATCAAAGAAACAAATGTGATTTTTTCGGTTTCGATAATTTTGAGGATTTCTTCGGGCTTAAAGTTTAAAGCCGGGTGAATATAAGCCGAACCGCCGATATATAGAAATGTGAATGTGAAAAAGATGGAGTTGATATGGCATAGTGGCATGACATTCAGGCACACATCGTGTTCGTTAAAACCAAAGTCAACGGCATTGTGCAGATAGTAGGCAATATGAGATTCGTGAGAGCGAATAACGCCCTTGGGTTTGCCGGTGGTGCCGGAGGTGTAGATCAAGATCCAGGTGTCCTTGGGGACCACATTGGTGTCCGGTTCGGTATCTGCTGAAGCACTGACAAAATCTTCATATGGGCGATATCCGTCCCGGGGTTTGCCGACGATTATATAATTATTAGCGTCAACATTTTTTAGATCAAAACGAATGGGCTCCACAACGCGAGCAAACTGGTCGTGAACGACCATGGCCCTGGCGTCTGAGTTGTTGACAATATATTCCACTTCAGCAGACACGAGGCGAAAGTTAATGGGCACAATAATGATACCGGCTTTAGCGGTTGCCATAAACAGTTCACAGATTTCGATACAATTTTCCAGCAAGACCGCAACCTTATCACCTTTCTGCAAGCCGAGGGAGGTGAGGCTGTTGGCCAGTTTGTTAATACGGCTGTTCATTTGTGGATACGTAAATGCACGCGTTGCGTCTTTTAAAGCCACAGTCTCCGGAAATTTTTTGGCGTTAAGCTTTTGGATTTGACCCAGGTTCATCCAGTATCCCATATTATCACCTCCATGGTCGCTAAATCATCATGTCATCTTGGGATGATTGTTGATTGTAGATTTTAATTTTAACTGGAGCAATGGAATGGTGGAATGTTGGAATGATGGGTAATTAGCATTCGATTGGGTTTTCCAAACCGGGTGCTTTGCACCCGGTTTCACCCGCAACAATCGGGGCACTGCGTGCCCCTGTCTTTTACCGCCTTTGGCGGTAAAATCCGAGCCACCCGCTGTGCGGGTGGTCGTTGACTCAGCGGAACCTTTACTTGAGATGCTCCGCCTCTTGAATGGCCTGAATACTTGCCTTGACGTCGGCGATATCACCAAAAATGCCAATCATGGTCATATGCTGCGGACAAATGCCTTTTAAAT
>JASFGN010000106.1:0-7805 GCA_050123735.1 Desulfobacterales bacterium
CGTTGGCGACGTTTACAGAAGATAGGTTAACACCCGCTGAAGAATCGGATGATGCGATAATGATGGTGCAGACCATCAGCAGGTGTCGAAGGATACTACAAGACGGGGACAATCTGGATTTCATAAACAAAGCATAGCAGCAAAGCTGTCTTCAGAATAGAAAAAATTAAAAGAAGGGACTCTGAATACCCCGGGGATGTTCAATCAAACCACTCATCATCATTAAATTGAACGCATCTCAAAGATGTGGATAGGTGTTCATGGCCCCGCTTATCAGCGGGATTTCACTTCTTGATTGAATACATTTATGTGTTCAACAAGCGCGGATCGGCGAAAAAGCGGAGCATACACGATGGTATGTGAGCATTTTGAGCCGATCCGCAACGCAGCCATGGGCGCTTAGACGCATTTTTGTGATGCGTTCTTAGCCTTTGATGATTCTCGGCAACATCATCTGATGCTGCGGGCAAATCGATTTCGGGTTCTGATACGCCGCTCCGGCAAAGGCCATCATATACTGACGAATTCCGGTCATCTTGGCGACCTCATCCACTAAACCATGCTGGGCGCAATAGATCGGTCTGGAGTAGTCGTGATATTCCTTGACCAGTTTGTTCATTTCTTCGATGATCGGCTCCAGCGGCCGTCCGGCTTCCTTTTCTTTGACCAGCCGGCGGGAAAAGCTGGCTGCCGCCGCTGTTTCACCATGCATTACGTAGATTTCGGTCGTGGGGGTTCCCAGGGTAAATGCATTATGGCGGTTAGCCGTGGGGCCGCCCATGATATAATGCGCGGCTGCAGTTCCCTTTCGCAGCAGAACCAGCATCATGGGGACCCCGGTTTGCTGAATCGAATAGATCAGCGCTTGTCCAAGCCCCAGCAGTTCGGCTTTCTCGGCGATATCGCCCACATCGATGCCGCTGGTATCCTGAAACCAGATGATGGGGACCCGATCCCGGCCGCAATGCGTGACAAACTCATTCATTTTTATGAGTCCCTGGCGATAGAGTTTGCCGCCGATTCCCGGATAATCAGCATATTCGGGATAATCCTCACCGAAAAATCCCTGGCGGTTACCGATGACGCCTATCAGGTATCCGTCCATCTTGACCAGCCCGGTATAGACCTCGGGCCCATAATCCGGCCGATATTCCATATGTTCGCTGCCGTCAACCAGACGCGCCAGGATCTCGTCAAAATTATACATGGCTTTCTGATTAAAGGGCACCAGGTGATAGAGATCTTTCTGAGGAAATCGCGGTTCTTTGGGTTCTGCCACGCGGAAAAATTTGGGGTTATAGGCCGGCATGTCTTTCATATATTCCTTGATGCCGTCTAACACCGCTTCTTCGGTTTCAAAAACATACCGGAAAAATCCGGTTTCATCATAGTGAATTTTAGTCGATCCGGGCGGTTCAACCTTGAATTGTTTGGCAGCGGCAATGAGCTGTTCGGCGCCTTCCAGGTCAAAGTAGCCCTTGGGTGACATGCCGCTTAAAATGCCGCCGCCGCCCACCGCGATGTTGCAGTCTTTGTGAGCAAAAAGGATGGTGGGGCTGATTCCCTGGTATCCGCCGCCGGCCGGATTGGTGCCGTAGATGGCCGCCAGGATCGGCACGCCGGCCTGATTGAGCTCGGCATGCCGGAAAAAGGTGGTGCCCGAGCCACGGCGGTCCGCATAAAATTTTTCCTGCTCGGTCAATTTGACACCGCTGCAGTTGACCAGCCATACCAGGGGTATGTTCAACCGTTTGGCCAGGTCGGTGCAGCGGAAAACATTTTCAGCCTGCCCGGGTATCCAGGCCCCGGCATAGACCTTATTGTCAAAGCCAATGACAACCGCCCATTTACCCGATATTTTGGCCAGACCGTCGAACACGTTGGTGGTGCCTTCCGAGTTGTCTTCGGGGTTGTACAGCGTGTGCAGCGGATTCCAGGTGCCAGGGTCCACCAGGTACTCGAGGCGCTGCCAGACGGTTAGCTGTCCGCGGGCGTTGATTTTTTCGGTCGGCATTCCAGCGTTTTTGGCCTCTTCGATGGCTTCGGCAAGCTGGGCTTCGACTTCCTGTATTTGCTTAGCACTGGCCTCGGTGCTTTTAATCTGACCGGGTTTTAGTTCTTGTCCAAATTCTTTCATTTTTTCAAAATAGGGTCTCATATTCCTCCTCCATCTCAGTCATATTTCCTAATTTTTGTCACCTGTTCCATATACGAAGGCGGTTTGCACGTCAAGGCCAGAAGTGCACTATTTGAACTTGACAAGCGCTTCACCTTAAAGTATCAAACGGTTCGTGTGAACTCACTGCTCCAGTTTTTGGAGAAGATTAAGCTCGAGTTGAAAATTCGAATAAGCGCGAATCCTCTCGCCAAGACACAAAGGCGCCAAGAAAAGATAAAACATTTTAAATCGGGACGACCCTTTGCGGCCTTAGCGGCTTTGCGTGAGGCTATTTTTTAAAAGTCAAAATTTTCGAAGGGAGGACCGTATGGCAACTGAAATTTTAGCGCCGATGCCCGGGACGATTATCAATATTCTTGTGGATGAGGGTGATGAAGTATTAGAGTATCAAGAGGTGATCATTCTTGAAGCCATGAAAATGGAGAATGCCATCCCGACTCCCGAAGCCGGTAAGATTAAAGAAATCAAAGTTAAAGTAGATGACAAGGTGACGACCAATCAGGTGCTGATGGTCCTTGAATAAGACACTTTCAGCAGCTGCACGTGCTAGATCTGATCAAAGGCCCGAATGACGAAGATGTTCGGGCCTTTTGTTTTTGCGCGACTTTCACAAGACCACGAAATCACGAAAATGATACCGCCTGTCATAAAACCGTTCCGAGTCAACGACCACCCGCACAGCGGGTGGCTTGGATTTTATCGCCAAAGGCGGTAAAAGACAGGGGCACACAGTGCCCCGATCGTTGCGGGTGAAACCGGGTGCAAAGCACCCGGGTTGGGAAACCCAATAAAAGGATGGCGGCATAGGCGGTTGTGGCAAAAAAACCTTCCGCAAACGGAACGTTTTTTTGACAATCGCTATAAATAGCTCGAAATTTTGGTTTTCATATTTCCTGTTTTCTATCGTTCCGTCGTGATTGAATATTCTTCTTTAGTCGATTTAATCTACCAAAGAGGTTGTATTGCTGGGTCCCATATTTGTTAATTTGCTGGCCAACCGCAGAAAACCCCCGCTGGCCAAATTAAGAAAGATCACTGATCCCGAGCAGTTCTTGTGGCAGATTTTGCCGCATGCGGCGCGCACATTTTCCTTTGTGATCGTCTTCCTGCCGCCACGCATGCGGCGCGCCCTGGCGATTGCCTACCTGTACTGCCGTATGCTCGACACCTACGAAGACCTCTTGCCCACACCGCCGCAAAAGGAATCCGCCCTAAAGGGTTTTATCAGTCGCTTTGATAACCCCGGTAACCTAAAACCGGCCCCGGTCCTTGAACCGGCCCTTGCTGCTGATCCACAGGAAAGGACGCATGTGCTGCTGGTGAACCGCTCAGCCTTTGTCGACTATCATTTTGATCTGCTGGCATCTTCACAGCAGGCGGCCATATGCCGGCTTGTGCGCCGCATGGGTGAAGGCATGATCTGGGCCAGTCGCGTTTTTAAAAAACAGAACGGCATCCTGCAAACACCGGCGCAGCTTTCGCGCTATTGCTGGCATGTGCTCGGCACACCGATCCTTTTTGCAGACGAAATGCAACGGCTGGATCAAGGGCTTACACCGCAAATTGCTGAAGCCCGCCTGCGCCAGTGCGCAGTGGTCGGAGAAGTCATCCAGCTGGCCAATATCACCCGTGATCTTGAAAAAGATGTCAGGCGTGGTATTTTTTACCATCCGCAATTGCCCGGCACAGAGGACGCCCGTCTCGAGCAATGTATCAAGGACGTCCGCGCTCAGCTGGTTCTGCGAGCCCTTCGTGGATTCCGGGCGTTTCCACCCTTTTTTAATGCCATTCCGGCTGCACCGATTTCACGAGCCCGGGGGGCAGCCATGCTTCTGATTATTACAACTTATAGCTACTACTGGCGTGCAGCCCAAAAGGCGGGCCTGCCGGCATTTGAAAAACACCAACGCATCACGCGCATGGGCGGCGCGTTTATCTGGCTTAAATGTGTCCTATCGCCAAAAGCCGCCACCCGGTTTTTAAGGTGGCTCGACATAACGGTTAAAAGCGCCTTTGAGCGCTGCCATCCCGACCGGACGAAACGATTTGTCTGGGAGGACGGGGAGTTTGATGTTGTGGCGCTCACAAAATAAAGCGCTGCTCAGTCTGATTGGGCTTCCAGTTTTGCGGGATAATCCTTGTAATAGTGGGAATTTTTCCAGCCCTTCTTAAGGGCCTGATTGAATTTATAAGTTGCATAAAAATTTGTCATATTTTTAAGGTTCAACAGCGAGCGCACCAAACGGTAGGGGTAGTTGGGGAAAGAGTAGATATTTTTTTTGATATAATTGTTGCCGATATATATGGTTTGCGGCTGCACGTCCTGCGGTCGGTGAACCATGTACGAGAACCGGTATTTGTCCCAGTCGTGCGGATAATCGGCATAAAGGAGGCGCCCTTCTTTTTGCAACTCCGACATCAATCCGGTTCCCGGAAGCGGGGTGAGCAGGGTAATCTGAATAATGTCAATACCGGATTGAACCAGAAACCGGGCAAGTTGCCTGTAATAGGCCGACGATTCATGGTCGTTCCCGATAATAAAAGCCCCGTATACGGCGATGCCATACCGGTGGAATACATCGACGACCTTTTTGTAATTTTGCACCCCGATCTTAATATTGATCCCTTTTCTCATATCCCGCAACGATTCCTTGCTGATGGTCTCAAAGCCGATAAAGGCAAAAATGCAGCCGGCGCGAGCGGCCAATTCAATCAGATGTTCATCATCGGCGGCATTGATAGACGTTTGCATCCACCATTTTCGATTGAGCCCGCCTTCAATCATGCCGCTGTATAATTCCCGGGTGCGATTCTTGCTTTCTGGGCTGTAACCGATCAGATTATCATCGACGAACGCCAGATATTGACCTTTTATGTCTGCCAATTCGTTCAGAACATCCAGGGCATGACGTTGACGGAATTCGCTGCCCAGATAGCGTGACACTGAGCAAAAATGACAATTAAACGGGCAGCCGCGAGATGTTTGAATCGAGTGCCAGAAATAATTCGGATGCAGTAAATCCCTGCGGGGTAAAATTTTGCTGCGTTCAAAATTGATTCGGGGGCCGGTATAGAGGCGCTCCAGGCGGTTGTTTTCAAAATCATCCAACAGTTTTTGCCAGATACCCTCAACTTCTCCAACCACAACGGCGTCGGCAAATTGTTGCGCTTCATCGGGCATCATGGATGCATGAATGCCGCCGATGACAACCCTGATGTTCCGCTTGCGATACATGCGGGCAATTTCATATGCCCGGGTAATGTTGCTGGTAAAAGCGGTGATGCCCACCAGATCTGCTTCTTCAAACTGGAAGGGATCGATGTTTTCGTCGGCAATTTTAACGTCCCAGTTTGAGGGCGTAACGGCCGCAACATAAGCCAGAGCCAACGGTGAAAAGGTCGAAAACCGGCTGAGCAGCAAGCCGCTGCGCCGACCGACCGGGTTGATGAGCAATAGCTTTTTCAATGGGCTCCCAATTGCTTAACCAGCGCAAGGGCTGCTTGACGGGTGTCGCCTTTAAATCTAAATGTTAAGGCTGACATCAGCATATCAACGCTGATCACGCGGTTGAGATTGGCCAAAACCGCTAAACTGGCCAGTGCCCAGTCGGTGCGCTTGATCCCTCTGGCTTTAAAATCAACCTCATGGATGCGGGCCTTGCTATGCGGCAGGCGGATACCGCCGATTCGAATGATTAGGGATTTTTTTGTCAGGTGCTGAAACAGATCCCGGCGCCGATCGACGCCTTCCTGATCCAGGGCCACGAGCACATCCGGCGTCTCGATTCCGCTAAAGTCAATATCCCGCGGTGATAAAATAAGCTCGCTAATCGATGGGCCCCTGAGGACGGTAATGTTATATTCGTTTTTCTGGGTTGTTTGCATTCCCGCCGTCAGCCCGGCGATGCACAGAATTTCGCCGGCGGTGATGACACGCTGTCCGGCGCTGCCGAGCAACACGACCTCCTGTCGACCTTTTTGAGGTGCGCTGAATTGAGGTTCGATAACCGCCGGCTCAGAAACTTTTTTCTGCTCAGCCGCCAGCCGGCGATAGTGTTGCCCGTATTCCGGGCGTTCATTTTCAGGCACGATACCCTCCAGCGGCGGTCGCCGGGCCAGGGCTTCATCGATCATTTTGGGCGTCAGTCGATTTTTTTTGGTGTAGCGGCCGGGACAGATTCCCCAGATGTCCATCAACGCAAAGCCTTCATATTCAATGGCTTCCCGGATTAAGTGAGCTAAATCTTTTCGATAACCGGAGCATCGCCGCACATACGGTGCACCGGCGCAGCGTGCGACCTCACCAATATCCAGCGGGCGCTCGAGGGCAGACAAAAATCCCGAACCCAGCTGAGCATCCGCTGGAGTGGTGGCGGAGTACTGGCCTCCGGTCATACCGAAATTAAAGTTGTTTAAAATCAGCAGGGTCATATTGAGGTTGCGGCGGCAGGCGGCCAGCAGGTGAGCGCCGCCAATCCCCTGGCCGCCGTCACCCATGGTGACAACTACGTTGAGCTCCGGGCGCGCCATTTTTAGCCCGGCCGCATAGGTCAGGGCGCGGCCGTGCAAGCCGTGCATGGCGTGGGTATGAAAAAAAGTATCAAACAGGCCGGAGCAGCCGATATCGCTGACCAGCACAATTTGATGCCCGGCCAATCCCATGTTTTGAAATGCCTGATCCAGGGTGTGGGTAATGCGCTCATGGGCGCAGCCCGGACATAATACCGGCGGTCTGGCGGGATTTAAAAGACTATCCATTGACGGCCTCCTTGATGCGGTCAGGTGTTATGAGGCGGCCGTCCATTTGTCCGTAGAAGGCAACCGACTTGCGGGGTAAAATACGTTTGATTTCACGCTTATATTGCCCCAGGTTCATTTCCACAATGACAACGCGTCTGGCATGGCGTGCCGCATGCCGGATGACCTTCTGCGGCACCGGCCACAATGTTTTTAAGATCAGCAGGGAAATGGGGTTGCCCTGCCGCTTCTGCATTGTGAATACCGCTTTGGCGGCCCGCGCGCTCACGCCATAAGCAATCAGCAGGGTATCGGCATCCTTAACCCTGTAATGTTCATGGAAAGAGAACCGGTCGACGGCTGACAGCAGCTTGTGCATTAAACGCTCTTGATTGCGGGCAATCGCAGCCGAATCGGTGGTGATATATCCATCGGCACCGTGGGTCGAGGAGGTCTGGCGAACCAGGACTTCATGGCCGATAGGCAGAAAATCCGGAACGTGTTTACCCGGGGCCACTGCGAATGGCAACAGTGGCTGATCGGCTGGCGCCGCAGACCGCTCAACAATATCAGGGATGTCCAGCTGTTGCAGATCGATGCTTTCGCGCGTCATCCCGATTTCTTTGTTGGACGCCAAAAATACCGGACAGCGAAATTCTTCAGCCAGGTTGAAGGCGTGCAGGGTTAAGGTGTAGCAATCCTTCACATCTACCGGCGCCATGACAATCACCGGCAGCCCCCCGCTGTTGCCCCAGCGTAAAAAATTGATATCGCCATCAGCCCCCCGGGTGGCCGAGCCTGTAGAGGGGCCCAGGCGCTGGACGTCAACGATCACAATCGGTATTTCACTGCCGATCGCAAAAGACAGATTTTCACTGTACAGACTGAT
>JASFGN010000107.1:0-7792 GCA_050123735.1 Desulfobacterales bacterium
TCAACCGCTTTATATGCATGTGGAGTTTTCCCCGGATTCCAAAACCACCACCTCCGGCAAAGACGGCGACGCCAGCACCTGGCTGCCGGCCGGCGGTGTGTACTACGCCCATAATTTGAATCCAAGACTCAAAATCGGCGCCAGCGCGGTGGGTTACTTTGGTTTGGGACTCGACTACGAAAACGACTGGGTGGGCCGCTATTATGTACAGGAAGTCAAATTGCAGGCTGTGGGCCTGCAGCCGGCTGTGGCCTACCGGGTGACGGACTGGCTGTCGTTCGGTGCGGGAGTGGTGGCATTATTCGGCGTGTTTGACGAAAAAGCTGCCGTGAATAACATCGGCCCGAATGAAGGCGACGGCAAACTCGAGATCGAGGATAGTGACTGGACCTACCAGGTGAACTTGGGGGTTTTGGCGGAGCCGCGTGAGGGCACACGCTTCGGTCTGACCTTCCTTTCAGAGGGCGATCTGGAATTCAGGGACAAACCCGATTTCAGCAATCTGGGCCCTGCGCTGGAAGCCCTGCTGCGGGCCAATGGAGTGCTGGATGCCGAGATAGAAGTTGAGTTTACCATGCCGCGGGCACTTATGTTCAGCGCCTACCATGAGCTCGGTGACCGCTTGGCCCTTATGGGCAATTTGGGTTGGCAGGACTGGTCGCAGTTCGGCAAGGTCGGTGTCAGCGTGACCGCTGAGGACACCTCGAATCTCACCTTTGATCGCAACTACAAGGATACCTGGCATGTTGCTCTCGGCGCCCAATACCGGGTGGCAAAGCCCTGGCTTTTGACGGCCGGCGTTTCCTATGACAGCTCCATGATGGACGACAAGGACCGCACTCCGGATCTGCCCCTGGGCGAGTCCTGGCGCTTCGGGCTGGGGGCGCGCTATGACTGGTCTGAAAATCTGGCATTTGGCGCGGGCTACACGCTTCTTTGGAGCGGGGATCTGGACATGGACGTTAACCGGGGACCTCTGGCAGGCAGGCTTTCGGGCACATACGAGAACGTGTCAATGCACTTCATTAGTTTATATTTAAATTGGAAATTTTAGTTACAAAATATCCTTTCTGTCAGATTTTTTCCATATACTTACCTTGCCGAAATCCAATCGCATTCCCTTGACACCAACCGGATCAAGTCCTACCCTGTGGTATTCTTTATAAGAGATTGCATTCCCTCGGTTTCAGGTACAACGTAAAAGCGTCAATCACCCTAAAAATTTAATAAACCTTGAAGTGACGAGGCGGGAATGATGCGTAATATTTTCCTTAAGCTTATGCGGGAACCCCTGTTTCATTTTCTGGTCCTGGGTGCGGGGCTATTTTTGATTTATTTTGCGGTCAACGGTTCTGTCAGCAATGCGGCCGATCGAATCGTCGTCGACGAGACCCAGATGCTGCGACTGGCAGAGCAGTTTCAACGCACTTGGTTGCGCCCGCCGACCCGGTCTGAGCTGCAGTCTCTGGCCGAAGACTTTGTCAAGGAAGAGATCCTCTACCGCGAGGCCCTGGCCCTGGGCCTTGATGAGGATGATCTCGTGATTCGTCGCCGATTGCGCCAGAAAATGGAATTTCTCAACGCGGACCTTGTCGAGATTCAAGCACCGACGGAAGCGCAGCTTCTGGCCTATTTTGACGTTAACCAGGACCGGTTCCGCCGGCCTGACCGTTTCAGTCTTCAACAGGTCTACTTGAACCCTGACAAGCGCCCAGACGATGTGAAGCGCGCGGCAGTTGAGCTTCTGGCGGTACTGAATTCGACTCCGGCGCTTGGCGCTGATCCCGGATTGCTTGGCGATGCAACGATGCTGCCCGCGCAGCTTGACGGTGCGACATGGCGCGAGGTGTCCAATACATTCGGACCGGGGTTCGCAAAGGACCTCGCAAATATGCCCGTGGGTCGGTGGTCTGGGCCCTACGAATCAAGCTACGGACTTCACCTGGTTCGCATAACGAATCGCAAGTCAGGCGGCCTGCCTGCGATGGCAGAGATCCGTCCGGTGCTCGAGCGCGAATGGCGCGCCGAGAACAGCAAAGCGGCGAATGAACGTTTCTACCAGACGCTGCGTGCGCGCTATGATGTTGAAATTCGCCTACCGGCTGATTTAACCTCCAAAACCCTCGCGGTGCGCTGATGATGAAAACATGGTTATATCTAGCCGTTATAGTTGTTCTCACCCTGGGTACGATTGGCATCGTCGAAGCCCATGAAGTCCGACCGGGATACCTCCAAATTAAACAAGTTGAAGCGCTCACTTACGACGTGCTGTGGAAGATTCCGGCCAAGAGCGACCGACGCTTGGCGCTCTATGTTCGTCTTCCCGGAAACTGTCGCAGCAGTGAGACGGCGTCGCGCTTTACCGCCGGTGCCTATGTTGAACGCTGGCAGGCGGCCTGTGAAGGCGGACTCAAAAACGGCACTATTGCGATCGAGGGCCTTGAGGCAACGCGTACCGATGTGCTGGCCCGAATTGAGCACACTAACGGTAGTACCCAGACGGTTCGCCTGACGCCGTCTCAACCCGAATTCATTGTGACGGGGACTGCCGGTTCCGCTGCCGTGGTGCAAACCTATTTTAAGCTGGGTGTCGAGCACATCCTGCTGGGTTTCGACCACCTGCTGTTCGTGCTGGCCCTGCTGTTGCTGGTCGAGGGCTGGCGGCGTCTGGTGGCAACCATCACCGCATTTACCCTGGCCCACAGCCTGACGCTGGCTGCCGCGACCTTTGGCTGGGTGCAGGTGCCCCAGGCACCCGTGGAAGCGGTTATTGCCCTCAGCATCATGTTTGTAGCAGTGGAAATCTTGCATCGTCACCGGGGACGAACGGGGATCGCTACGCGCAAACCATGGCTCGTGGCTTTTGTATTCGGTCTGCTGCACGGCCTGGGGTTTGCCGGTGCCTTGCGCGAAGTGGGTCTGCCGGGCCATGCCATTCCCCTGGCGCTTGCTTTTTTCAACGTGGGCGTCGAGGCCGGACAACTGCTGTTTGTGGCCGGTGTGTTTTTGCTTTTTGCGGCGTTTAAGCAGCTGACGAGCAGGCCTACTGCTACTGCCGGGCGCTTATTTTGGACCGGGGCGGCGCTGACCCGAGCGGCATCTTATTTGATCGGCACTCTATCCGCCTTCTGGCTGATTGAACGAACTTACGGATTTCTTGTTTGATGGTTATAACACGTCTCTATTCAAAGATAATTGATCCAATTCTAATGGGATGCAAAACCAAAGGAGACAGATCATGAGAACCAGGGTGAATGTGATAAACCGGCTGAGGCTGACAACCCGAATTCTGTTCGCGATAATCATTCTCGGCCTGGCCGGCCCGGCTTTCGGGGGTGATACCGTGGGTCTGCCGGCTCCTTCAGAGTCCGCTCAGGCTGCGTTTCCCTCGCAGAAACACTTTTCACCTTACGCCGGGCGCAACTTTCCAACCCAGGTTTTCTGGGGCGACACCCACCTACACACCGGGATGTCAATGGACGCCGGCGCGTTCGGCGCGCGGCTGGGCCCGGAAGACGCTTACCGCTTCGCGCGCGGCGAAGAACTGACCTCTTCGACGAACCTCAGGGTGAAACTCGACCGGCCGCTCGACTTTTTAGTGGTTGCCGACCACTCCGACAACATGGGATTCTTTCCGCGCCTGTTTGCGGGCGATCCGGACTTTCTCTCAGATCCAACCGGCAAGCGTTGGTACGAAATGATCCAGGCCGGAGGTCAGGAGGGCGTCAAAGCGGCCGCAGAGATCATCATCGCCTTCTCCCAGGGTACCTTCCCCGAGAAGCTCAAGTCACTTCCCGGCAGCCCTGCCTACCGCTCCGCCTGGGAAAAAACGATCGCGGCGGCCGAAAAGTACAACGAGCCGGGCCAATTTACCGCTTTCATCGGCTACGAATGGACCTCCAACACCGGCGGCAACAACTTGCACCGGGTGGTGATATACCGTGACGGCGCCGACAAGGCCGAGCTCATGGAACCCTACACGACCATCAAGCCCCTGGGTAGCGACAATCCGCGCGATCTCTGGAAGTGGTTGAATGACTACCAGAACAAGACCGGTGGCCGGGTGCTTGCCATCGCCCACAACGGCAATCTGAGCAACGGGATCATGTTTCCGATTGTAGAGTCGTTTACCGGCAAAGCGGTGGATCTGGAGTACGCGCGGACCCGGGCCAAGTGGGAGCCGCTCTACGAGGTCACGCAAATCAAGGGCGACGGCGAA
This sequence comes from Desulfobacterales bacterium, assembly GCA_050123735.1. Classification (GTDB taxonomy): domain Bacteria; phylum Desulfobacterota; class Desulfobacteria; order Desulfobacterales; family JAHEIW01; genus JAHEIW01. Next base: position 4,220 of record JASFGN010000107.1, read on the forward strand.
GCCCACCCCTTTCTTTCGCCCAACGACGAGTTCGCCGACTATGAGACCTGGGACCAGGGCAACCTCGACCTCAGCGCATTAAAGAAAGACGACATGCTGCAGTATGAGTATGCCCGCAGTGCCCTGCAGATCGGTCTGCAGCTCGAAGAAAAGCTGGGCATCAATCCTTACAAGTTCGGGATGATCGGCTCCACCGACAGCCACACGGGGCTGGCCACGGCCGGCGAGGATAACTTTTTCGGCAAGCACTCGGGCGCGGAGCCGGGACCAAAGCGCTGGGAGCATCCCATGGCCGAGACGCCGGGCGGCAGGTACGAGGGCTGGTCCATGGTCTCATCGGGCTACGCTGCCGTGTGGGCCAAAGAAAACACCCGTGCTGCAATTTTCGATGCCATGATGCGCAAAGAGACCTATGCCACCACCGGACCGCGAATCATCGTCCGTTTTTTCGGAGGCTGGGACTTCACCGATAAAGATGCACAGAACCGGCTTCCGGCCTATGTCGGCTACACCAAGGGCGTTCCCATGGGCGGCGACCTGCCCCCGGTTTCTGATGGCAGAGCACCGACCTTCTTGGTTGGGGCGCTGAAGGATTCTCTCAGCGGCAACCTCGATCGTATCCAGATTGTCAAGGGCTGGCTGGATGCCGGCGGCAAGCGTCAGGAGAAGGTGTACGACGTGATCTGGGCCGGCGATCGCAAACCGGATGCGAAGGGCAAACTGCCGCCGGTGGGCAACACGGTGGATGTCGCCAACGCTACCTGGACCAACACCATCGGATCGCCCGAGCTGATGACTGTTTGGAAGGACCCGGACTTTGATCCCAAACAGAGGGCTTTTTACTACGCCCGCGTCATCGAGATACCGACCCCGCGCTGGACCGCCTACGAGGCCAAGCGATACGGAATCAAGATGCCCCCCGAGGTGCCCATGATCACCCAGGAGCGGGCTTACACCTCGCCGATCTGGTATACGCCGTGAGATTTGAGTTTTGAACGCAACTGTGGATTCAGGTCTTAGGAGAACTTAACATGCAAATAGCAAAGAATTCTGGAAAGTGGTTCAGAATGGGCGCGCTGCGATGGCTGGCATTGACCTTTACCTGCGCCGTCATAGGAAACGTGGCCGTGGCCCGGGCGCAGGATTCGGCGGGCATCAGCGCCGACGTTTTCAAAGGGCGCCCCTATTCGCCGTACGCCGACCGGACTTTTCCGACCGAGGTCTATTTCGGCGACACCCATGTGCATACCAGCCTTTCGGCGGATGCCGGCGGCGGGGGCACGCGGCTGAAGCCGCGCGATGCCTACCGCTTTGCCCGCGGCGAGCAGGTGACCTCCAACACCGGTCAGCCGGTGAAGCTCGCACGCCCATACGACTTCTACATGATCACCGACCATTCCGACGGGATGGGGGCGATCAACGACATCATCTCGGGCGCGCCAAACATCCTGGCCGATGAAAGCGGGCGCAAGTTTCACGAGGCCTTTGCCAAGGGGGGACAGGAGGCGGCCAAGGCTGCCTTTGAGTTGGTGCGGCAGTTTTCGCAAGGCGAGATCCCGCCGGCGCTCAATTACCAGCCGGGCAACCCGGCCTATAAACGAATCTGGGACGATATCATCCAGGCGGCCGAGGAGTTCTATGAGCCCGGCCGTTTTACGACTTTCATTGCCTTCGAGTGGACCTCGCTGGTCAAGGGCAACAACCTCCACCGCAACGTCATTTTCCGCGACGGTGCGGAGCGGGTGCGCCGGGTGCTGCCCTACACCACGACGCCCCCCGTCGGCAGTCCCAACCCCCGCGACCTCTGGACCTGGATGCAGAACTACGAAAACGCGACCGGTGGAGATGTGATGGCCATTCCGCACAACGGTAACCTTTCAAACGGAATGATGTTCGCGCTGCAGGACGATTTCGCCGACGGTGCGAACTACGATAGCGCCTATGCCGAAGCCCGCCAGAAATGGGAGCGACTCTACGAAGTCACGCAGCTCAAAGGCGACGGTGAGACGCACCCCTTGCTGTCGCCCGAAGACGAATTCGCCGATTACGAGACCTGGGACTGGGGCAACCTGGACATCAGCGAGGCAAAAACAAACCAGATGCTGCCGGGCGAATATGCCCGATCCGGTCTTCAACGCGGGCTGCAGCTCGAGGCTGAGCTCGGCGTCAACCCTTTCAAATTCGGCCTCATCGGCGCCACCGACACCCACAACGGGCTCAGCACAGTCGACGACGACAACTTCTTCGGAAAGTTTGCTGCCTATGAGCCGAAGCCGGATCGCGCGACCCATATCGCCAAGACCAATCCCGACCTGGGCATCAGCTACGCGTCCTGGAAATACTCGTCCGCCGGTGTGACCGCGGTCTGGGCGGTCGAAAACACCCGCGCCGCGCTCTTCGATGCGATGGAGCGGCGCGAGACCTATGCGACCACCGGTCCGCGTATGCGGGTGCGCTTCTTCGGCGGCTGGGGTTTCGAGAAGGCCGATGCTTTGCGCCGCGATCTGGCACTCGTGGGCTATACGAAGGGCGTGCCCATGGGCGCCGACCTGCCGCGCCGCGAAAGCGACGGCGCACCGCGCTTCCTGGTCTATGCGCTGCGCGACCCCATGGGCGCCAATCTCGACCGCATTCAGATCGTCAAGGGCTGGCTGGACGCCGCTGGCATGCCGCGCGAAAAGGTCTACGACGTCGCCTGGTCCGATGGTCGCAAGCCGGATGCCAACGGCAAACTGCCGCCGGTCGGCGACACGGTCGATCTTTCGATCCCCAGCTGGACCAACACCATCGGCGCCTCTGAGCTTGGTGCGGTCTGGGCCGATCCGGACTTCGATTCGTCGTTGCGCGCTTTCTACTACGCCAGAGTCATCGAAATCCCGACCCCCCGCTGGACGGCTTACGACCGGGTGAAGTTCGGACTGAAGCTGTCGCCCGAGATTCCGCTAAAGACCCGGGAGCGCGCCTATACCTCGCCGATCTGGTATACACCCGAGAGTTAACCCCCGGGGGATGCAGCTGAATCCGCGAAACCGAATTGAATGGGGGTCAAATCGAGGCATCCTATTGAATTTGATTTAAAGATGGTTTGCGAAAATATTCTGAGACGCGCAGTCAACCCGGATATCCTGCATTCTGAGCGCCCGGGTGAACCTTCAATGCCTTAATGTTCTGCTGGGGATTTTTTATGCTCATCACATTTTTTGCAAGTACCACTTGACAGAGGAAATTTTCGAATCAATTATCTTTAACATTAACGTTTTGTCATCTTTTTTGCCAAGTTCAAGTCCTGTTTAAAGAGTTAAAGGCTCCTGTCGGTCGATTCTTCTTTATTTACCGGCTATCCACTTAATATATACCTTCTCTTCTAAAAGCAGATAAGAAATTAAACAGGCAGACGATAAACCGGTCGGCGTTTCAGATCGGGTAATCAGTGCCAGCAATCCTAGACGAGTATGCAAAGGAGGAACACAATGGGATTATTTGATTTTGTCAAGGACATCGGTCAGAAGCTTTTTGGCAGTGAAGACGAAGCGGCCGAGAAAATTAAACAGAGCATCGAAGCCGCCAATCCCG
>JASFGN010000108.1:0-7775 GCA_050123735.1 Desulfobacterales bacterium
TCCGTGCAACGAAGCACCCGGGCGGCTTCATTGTGGGTTAATCCCTCGCTAAAGACAAGCAACACTGCTGTCTTTTGTTTTTCGGGCAGTTTTTCAAGCGCTTTATACAACCGGGCGGCATCAATAAGCTCATCTTCCTGCGATCCGGGATTATCCGTACTCCGTTCAGCGGCAAAGGCGGTTTCGTACACCTGTTTGGTGGCGTGTTTTCGGTGATAATCTTTTGCCGTATTGATGATAATCCGGTAGAGCCATGTTTTAAACGAGGATTTTCGGCCGAAAGTTTTCAGCTTTTGAGCGAGCTTTATTAAAACTTCCTGGGTAATGTCCTCTGCGTCTTCCTTGACACCACACCACTTATACGAAACCTTGTATACGGCCATGTAGTGCCTTTTGATCAGATACTCGAAAGCCTCCGTATCCCCGTCCACCGAAAGCTCGACAAGTTCGATGTCGCTATAGTTGTCCATCCAGTCGGTTCCTTTTATCTTTTAGACGCATGAGGGAGAAAATTCCTTTGATTTTGGTGAAAAAAATTCATTTTTTAGAAGATAGTTACAAAATGTTGGGATTTACTTTTTTGCTGCTGATATGGTGATAAATGGAAATAATACAAAGTTTGATTTGCTTTTGGATATAAAACGTATATCAAAACTGCACGCTACTTACCTTAGCGCCTGACTCCTCGGATTGTATAATGCATAAGCAAATCTTCAATATTTTACAAGATATCAAATTTTGTATAGCGTGCCTCTTGCTGAAATTATGGCAATATGGAGATTGCATAACAAAATTTGCGATGATATTAAGTAAACCCATCTCAATAATGCATCTGACGCTCAATAGCGTTGTTACCGACCTCCTCAAAATGCTCACATACGATCATGTATGCTGCGCTTTTTCGTGAGGCGGTGCCTTGCTTTTGAGCGTGATCTACGATTTTTGAGATGGGTTTAAGCTGTTTTGTTTCTTTCCCGGTAAACCGATTTTAAATGTGAGGGGTTGTAATGAAGGTAAAAGAACTTTCTTTTGGGGCCATCAACATAGACGGGAAAAATTATTTTAAGGACATCGTGATCCATAAGGGTAAAATTAAGAAGAGAAAGAAAAAAGAATCAAAAAGATTCAGAAGCCAATTTGGTCACACACCGCTATCGGTCTTAGAAAATATCCCGTGGGACGCCAAAAAGCTTATCATCGGAACCGGCCACAGCGCCGCCTTACCTGTGATGGAGGAAGTGAAAAAAAAAGCTAAAAAGAAAGGTGTCGAGCTTGTTTTAGTGAGTACGCCGGATGCGATTCTGAATATTAATGCAAAAGACACGAATTTTATCCTTCATCTTACCTGCTAATTTGCTTCAGTTCCACGTCTTTTTCTTGAAAACTGCTTGCCGTGCCGACCTGTCACGGCGTAGCTCGTAAGAGCGAAGCCGAGTGAGTGTTTGAACCCTGAACCCTGCTTAGATGCCTTTTTCGAGCGGATAGACGGGTTCCGGTTTGCGCGGTTTCAGATGCACCACGAGGATACCGGACACGATTAACGCCAGGGCAATCAGAATCTTAGTTGTAATCGGTTCTGCCAGTAGCAGCCCCCCCAGCGCAACCCCCGAGATCGGCATAATAAAAATGAACGTGTGCAGGGCCACCGCTCCGTATTTTTGAAGCAGGGTGTTCCAGGCCACGAATCCAAAGGCGGCGGTGACCAGGCTCTGGTATAAAAGCGCACCCACAATCTTTGAATCCAATTGTGCGACCATCGGCGCGTCCCACAAAAGCGCTTCCACAAAAAAGATGGGTATTGAAAAAATCATGGAATAAAGCGTGATCTGAAAAGGGCTGAAGCCGGCGATGATCCGTTTCAGGTAAATCACGCTGCAGGCCCAGATAAAGGTGGCGAACAGAATAATCAGTTCCGCAACCCTGAAGCCGGCTGTGACCCCTTCGGTTTCGGCAAACATAAAAGCGACCCCGCCGAACCCCAGAAGAATACCCAGAAATTTGCGCCCGGTAATGCGATCTCCGGGTATAAAGAAATGGGCTAAAAACAAAATCCAGAAGGGAAGCAGATTGGCGATCAAGGTCCCGCGAGAAGCATTGGATTTGCTAAGCCCGAAATAGAACATGGATAACTGAATCGCAAAAAGCACTCCCAGAATCAAAACCTGGTGAAGCTGACCTTTTTTGAGCCCGATGGTTTGGCCGGTTACCCTGGCCCAGATGAAAATCGCCATGGCCGCAATGCTGAATCGGATGGCGGCCGTGGTAAAAACCCCCAAACCGGCAAACGCCATTTTGATGGCCACCGCATTTGAGCCGAAAATGACACATAAAAAAGCCGATAAGATGCCGGCTAAAAGAGAAAATTCCGGATTTTCGACATTTTGATTTTGCATTACGTCTTTGGCACGGAAAAGTGTTTTCAAACGGTTTCAACTAAACTCTTGACGGAGAAGAAGATAAACAAAGTGGTGAGTCTATATTAGAAAAAATCAAATGGCAACGGAATAAAAGACGCTCCGATGGCCGGCAGCCATAATCCCAAAATGAATGCACACAAATTCAATTGCCTATTAAAATCTTATATGTCAGAATCCAATTTTCTACGAACAAATAGGGACGCTCAAAATCCTGCATGTGATGGGCCCCAAATGAAAAATTTGAAGATACCCGCTTTTAATTACAGTTTTATGCCCGCCGTAAAATTCGCTTCCGGCCTGGCATCCGAAATTGGAGAAGAATTGAAAGCCATCGGCGCCGCCAGTCAGGTGCTGATCATCAGCGACCCGGGGGTGATTGCAGCCGGTCTCGGGGATACGGTCACGGCCTCATTGAAAAAACAGGGGGTTGCTGTCGATCTTTTCAACGATTTAAAGGGCGAGACGTCGGCAGCGTCCATCGACGCTGCCACAGAGACGATTCGAGCCTGCCGGCCTTCAGCGGTGATCGGCCTGGGCGGCGGCTCTGCCCTGGATGTCGCCAAGATGGCAACCGTCGTGGCTGCCGCCGATCACAGCACAGAATCCTATGCCCTGATGCGCCGGCCCCTGCCGCCAAGAGCGGCAAAGCTGGTTATGTTGCCCACCACGGCCGGCACCGGAGCTGAAGTCACCCGCACAGCCGTATTCACCGACAGCCGGGGCCATAAGGTCTGGGCCTGGGGCGACGCGCTTGCCGCCGACCTGGTGATTCTGGATCCGGCCTTAACCGTATCGCTGCCGCATGCGCTCACCGCGGCCACCGGTCTGGATGCTATGGTGCACGCCATCGAGGCCTGTACCGTTAAAAGCAGTCATCCGTTTGTGCAGGCAAACGGTCTGCATGCCATTCGCCTCATATATCAACATCTGGCCGGAGCCCTGGAGCGGCCGCAGGATCTGAATGCGCGCGCAAATCTCCTGACAGCTTCAACTCTGGCGGGATTGGCAATAGATGGGGCCGGCACGGGCCTGGCGCACAGCATCGGGCATGCACTGGGTACGATCGCCGGCATTCATCACGGCAGGGCCGTTGCGCTGGCCCTGGATGTCATCTTCCCCAAAAATGCAACCACCGCCATCAACATCCATGCTGAAATCGCTGCGGCATTGGGCGTTCAGGTCGACAAAACAGCGGCTGCGCAAACAGCAAAAATGGGCGCTCAGGCGTTTGGAGGTTTTATCCGGCGGACCGGCATCGAATTATCTTTGAAGCCCGACGGCTTAAGCCCCAAGGATGTCGGCCGTCTGGTAGATGCCATATATTCAGAAGAAAACCTGCCGATGATCGAAAACAATTGCTATTCTGCCAACGAATCAGCCATCAGTGAATTTGCACGGCAACTGTTATCCCGCTGAAAATAGGAGGCCGTTTGAAGATAACCACCATCGACATTAAAAATTATATGCTGCCGCTGGATCCGCCTTTTAATGCCGCCTGGGACCCGGCACCCCGCAAGACATTTGCTGCCACCATCGTCCGGGTGAACACCGACGCCGGTATTACCGGTATCGGCTCCGGCGATGCCATGCTGGGTCTTGCGGAGCATGCAGACCTGTTTATCGGGCGCGACCCGTTCGACATCGAGCGACACTGGCAGGTCCTTGATAATATTGATTTCCATTACGGCCGCTGCTGGCCGTTGGATGTGGCACTGTGGGACATCATCGGCAAGGCCAAAGGAAAATCCATCTCCAAACTTCTGGGTGCGGCCACATCAAAAATTTTAGCCTATGCCTCCACCGGCGAGATGCTAACACCGGAGGAACGAACCGCGAGGGTGCAAAAACTGTTGGAGCACGGGTTTAAGGCCATAAAAATCAGATTCCACCATAAAGACCCGAAAGAAGACATAAAGGTCGTAGAAGCCGTTCGCAAGGTTGTCGGAGATCAACTGGAAATTATGGTGGATGCCAACCAGGGCTGGAAAATGCCCTGGGATACAGAAATCCCCTGGGATTATGAGCGCGCCCGTCAGGTGGCCGGAGCGCTGGAAGAGCTGAATGTCTACTGGCTGGAAGAGCCCTTGCCGCATCATGATTTCCGGGGCCTGGCCCGGCTGCGCCGGGAGACCAGCATGCGGATTGCCGGCGGAGAGATGAACCGCCGCTGGCATGATTTCATAGAAATGGACATTCTCGGTTCCCTGGACGTCTATCAACCCGATGTCGTCCTGGCCGGCGGCATCACCGGCGTCAAAAAAATCGCCGCCCGGGTCCAGAAAAACGAGGCCTGGTTCAGCCCGCACACCTGGAGCAACGGCATCGGGCTGATGGCCAATCTGCATCTGGCCTGTGCGGTCAGCAAATGCCCCTTTTTAGAATTTCCATTCGACCCGCCGGCATGGACCACCGCAAGACGGGATTACATATTGCAGCCGGAGGATCGCCTGATGATCGACAAAGACGGTTATTTGCATGTCCCTGAAAAACCAGGGCTGGGCTGTGAGCTGGATGATGAAGCCCTGGCCCGCTACGCAATTTAGAAGTGGCTTTAAACCTGGATCCTGCATGAAAATTAAAAAGGAAATTTTAAAAATAACTAGGAAGAAGTGGTTTAAAAATCCCAGATCGCTTCCAAAGACAAGGCGCGAGCTGCTGAGAAAGCGGAGCATACACGGGAGTATGTGAGCATTTCGAAGAAGCTTGCAACGCAGTATTTGGGAGTTAGATGGGGTTTTGAAACCACTTCTAAACATGGAAGGAGGGGATCAAATGTATCAGGGCAATCGCGATTTTGGCATTAACACCATTAAGACCCGCAAGCAACATGCCTGCTATGGAATGGGGCTGGGAATTATCGTGCTCGATGATGCCTACCCCGGCTTTCCAGGGGATGTGCGCAACGCCAGCGCTTTTCCATACCCGATTCAATACGATATTGCCGAAGGGGTGGACAATTATACGCTGGTCTGGGAAGAGGACAAAAGCCCCTGCCGGGAGCCGATCAAGCAATCGGCCAAGCGGCTGGAAAAGATGGGCTGCCGGGCGATTGCGGCCGAATGCGGCTATTTTGCCTATTTTCAAAAAGATGTCGCCGGCTATGTGGACATACCGGTATTTATGTCAAGCCTGCTGCAGGTGCCCTTTATTCAGCAGGTGATCGGCCCGCAAAAAACGGTGGGTATCGTCTGCGCCCAGAAGCGGTTCCTGACCGACACCCATCTGGAAAATGTGGGCATCGATCTGAACAGCAATTTTATGGTTGCCGGCGCCCTGGACGAATATGGCTGCCCGGAGTTCACCAACCTGTGGGATCCTGAGCAACGACCGGAGCGCCCGGAAGCCAATTACGACAAAGCGGAAAAAGATATGATCCGGGTGTGCACGGAGGTCTGCAAGGCCCATCCCGAGATCGGCGCGCTCATGCTGGAATGCACCGGTATGCAGCCGTTTGCGCGCGCCATTCAGCGCGAAGTCGATCTGCCGGTGTTTAGCTGGGGCACCCTGCTGGACTATGCTTATTCGGTGGTGGCGCATCGGGATTACTACGGCCATGTCTAAAAAGTAGCTTCTAAGCCCCAAATTAGGCCCAAATACTGCGTTATTTCGCGGATTGCAATGCTCACGTACTAAGATGTTCGCTCCACTTCCAATCCGCGAAAAGCCTTGCCTTTGGGCCTAATTTGGGGCTTTAAAAAACCACTTTTCTTTGAATGGCTATAATCCCATATTCAGAGGTGATCAGGATGGACTGTTCATTGCGCTCGTCAAAGCAGAAAAACACCTCTTTCGTAACGAGATGGATCAGACGCGCTTTTATTTTTTCACTGATTGTTTTGCATTCCTCCTGTCATTCGCCGCCAGATGCCGTCACAGAAAGTTCACTTTTAGAAACCTCCCATGAAGACGGGGCGCGTGCGGTTTCATCCGAGCCCGCTGATGATGTAAGCCATATCATCAATCCTTTAAAATCGACGTGCTATGACTGGAGAGGCACCAGGATTCCATGCATCTATAAACGACCGTACGCAGAGCTGCTCGTCGACAAATCCATCCCCGAGCAGCGTTTTAGGGACAATAAAAACGGTACGGTGACCGACAGCCTGACAGGACTCATCTGGCTGAAAAATACCCAATGCTTCGGGATGATGGATTGGAAGGATGCCAGGCGGGCGGCACAAAGCCTGAAGGATGGAGACTGCGGTCCGAATCCTGCTCTTATGCTTTCAGACGGTTCGACAGCCGGCGACTGGCGCCTCCCCACCATGGGTGAGCTATGCACGTTAATCGATTACAGCAGAAGAAAGCCTGCCATACCGGAAGGCCATCTGTTTTCAGATTTCCCGTCCGGTTACTTTTGGTCGGCAACCACGCTTGATAATAATCCCGGAATGGCATGGATTGTGTATTTTGAATCCGGCACGACCTGTTACGATGACATCAAATACCGTGCGGGCCATATCTGGCCGGTCCGCGGACCGATGGAATAACCCGGTATCTTTCGTTTCGCCTTAAACTAGTCTGCCGTAAACCTCCCCTTATCCGAACATTTCGATTATTTCATCAGCCGATGTATAGGGTCTGTTCTGGGCCATGGCCGTCGGTTTGAAGGTTAAATGACCGAAGGCAAACCCCAAACCTCTTCGCAAAGAGACATCTGCTTTAATCGCTGCAAACCAGCCTTTGTCGGCAATCTTTAACACATACGGCAAACTCGCATTTGATAAGGCATCGGACGCTGTTTTGGCAACGGCGGATGGCAAATTGTCCACACAATAATGCCGGATGCCGTCGACGACATAGGTCGATTGGTCATGCGAAGTCGGCACACAGGTCTCAATGGCGCCGGCGGGATCGCAGGATATATCTACAATCAGCGAATCTGTTTTCATCAGTTTGAGCATCTCGCGGGTCACAATATGTTCATCCGATTGTGGCGGCCATTTGACGGCATTAATTAAGAGATCGACCCCGGGCAGCATTTGTCGGACATTAAATTGATTTAAATAGACCGTTTTTATGCCGGGCAACATTTTTTGGCGGATCTGTCTTAATCTTTCTAAATCGATATCCAGCAGGGTGACATCCGCTCCCAGGCCGGTTGCATAGCGTGCCGCTCCGATCCCGACATTTCCGGCCCCGAGGATCGCCACTTTAGCCGGTTGGGAGCCCACGGCGCCCCCGATCAAAATGCCACTGCCTCCCGTGGTGGTAAACATATGGTACACGCCCATAATGAGCCCGACCTCACCGGCGATTTCGCTCATGGGCGTCAGCAGGGGGCATCTGCCGTCATCGGTTTCAATATCCTCGTAGGCAATGGCAATGACCTTTTTATCCAGTAATGCCTGGGTTTCT
>JASFGN010000109.1:0-7719 GCA_050123735.1 Desulfobacterales bacterium
GAGGTTTCCGCCCTTCTGGGTCGCATGCCCTCTGCCGTTGGATACCAACCGACACTGGCGGTTGACCTGGGTGAATTGCAGGAACGCATCACCTCAACCGATAAAGGGTCCATTACCGCAGTGCAGTGCGTGTATGTGCCGGCAGACGACTTGACCGACCCGGCACCGGCAACCACTTTTGCACATCTGGACGGAACCGTTGTTTTATCGCGTCAAATCGTCGAGCTGGGCATTTACCCGGCAGTGGATCCATTGGATTCGACCTCCCGGATTCTGGACGCCGCCTATATCGGCGAAGAACATTATCTGGTTGCGCGTCAGGTACAGCAGATCCTGCAGAAATATAAAGAACTTCAGGACATTATTGCCATTCTGGGAATCGAGGAGTTGTCCGACGAAGATAAAGTCACCGTCGCGCGGGCCAGAAAGATTCAACGCTTTCTGTCGCAACCCTTCCATGTTGCCGAGGCCTTTACCAACAAACCGGGCGTGTACGTCAAAATCGAAGACACCGTGCGGGCCTTTAAAGAGATCTGTGAAGGCAAGCACGATGACATCCCCGAACAGGCCTTTTATATGCGCGGCGGTATCGAGGAGGTTATTGAAGCGGCCAGAGAAATGGCCGAAGCCGAATAAAAATCCCGGGAATGATGGAAGACTGGAATTCTGGAAGACTGGGTTATACAGCGGATTCGGACGTTCCTCATCAAGAAATTCAGTGCAGCATTTACCACAAACCCAATTATCCAGAATTCCACCATTCCAATATTCCGGAAGCCGATCTGCTAAACCGTGAGTATGGAAAAAATTGAATCAATTACAAAGACAAATGCATATTAAGGAACCGATATGGCTGGAAATATTCGCTTAGAGGTGGTTACGCCTGAAAAGATTGTCGTCAGCGAAGAGGCTCAGATCGTCGCCTCCCCGGGATCGGAAGGGGAGTTCGGCGTTCTCAGCGGGCACACACCTTTTCTAACCTCGCTGAAAACCGGCGTCATTCGTTACACCGATGCGAGCGGAAAAGAGCACTATGTGTTTGTGAGCGGGGGTTTTGCCGAAGCGCTGCCGGATAGGGTTACGGTGCTGGCCGAATCAGCCGAAGTCAGCACCGACATTGACATCAGCCGGGCTAAAGAAGCATTGGCGCGCGCCGAAAAGCGGCTGGCCGAAGATCGCGCTCGGGAAGACATCGATTTCGCCCGCGCCAGAGCTGCCCTGGAACGGGCGACGGTGCGCATCCGAGCTGCAGGCCTGAGATAAACATCGCGCGCCTGACAATAGATTGATACCGTATTAAAACGGTCGGCTTATTAAAAAGGGTGAACCAGCAAATTGGGTTTGCCCTTTTTGTTTATGGCGCTTAAAATAAAGACATGCACACAAAAATAGCGGTTGTCATACTGGCGGCGGGTTTGGGAACCCGCATGAAATCAAATAAAGCCAAGGTGCTGCATGCGGTTTGCGGCAAGCCGATGGTGCGGTATGTTGTTGAAACAGCTCAGAAAGTTGCCGGCGACAACGTGGTACTGGTGGTGGGCCATCAGGCGGATGAGGTGCGCCGGACAGTGTCGCAACAGGGCAACTTTTACTTTGCTCTTCAGACACAACAGCTGGGTACCGGCCATGCGGTTTTGTGTGCTATGCCCCATATCCCGGATTTCTGCCGGGAAGTGGTCATTTTGTGTGGTGATGTGCCCCTGATTCAGGCGCATACCATTGAGGCCTTGATCGGATCCCATCTGGCTGAAAATAGGGATGTTAGCGTTTTGGCCGTCGAACTGGCGAATCCCACCGGCTATGGCCGCATCCTGTTGGATGTCAATGGCCGTGTGCAGGCCATTGTGGAGGAAGCTGATGCGAGCACCGAACAAAAGCGCATCCGACTCATCAATACCGGTATTTTTTGCGTCAAAAAAGAATTTCTGGCTGAGGCATTGCCGCAAATCAAATCCGACAATTCCCAGAGTGAGATTTATCTTACTGATATTATTAAAATTGCATATCTTAACAGAAAACATATAGGCGCAGTGACCGGTGACAATCCCATTGAGGTGACTGGCATCAATACGATTGAAGATCTAAAAAGTGTTGAGCAGGCCATGAAAAATCGGCCATGAATATCGCTTGACTTTTTTTGAAAATAAAGCTTATAGTGAAAAAAAATATTTGTGAGGTTAAGCCTTGGATAATGCAATCCTTTTTGACCAGTTCAGCCAAATTGAGAAAAAAGTTGAACGGTTGCTTGCGATTTGTAAAAAAAACGAGGCTGCCAATTCTGAATTACAAAATAAAATTAAAAGCCTAGAGGAGGAGCTTTTAGGTAAGATCGAAGTTGAAAAAAGCCATGCGCAGGAAAAGGCTTTGATCCGTTCAAAGATTGATAGTTTGTTGGTTAGAATAGAAGAAATCATTGACATTTAATGTCGCTTGACCGTCGGATATGGGTTGGTAAAAGCGGAAAGGCAGTATCAATATTCATTGGAACAACTTGTAACCATAGAGCTTTTTGGCAAAAAACACACCTTTAAGGCCGAATCGGATGTTCAGCAGGCCAAAGAAATTGCGGAAGTACTCGTTAAAGAAGTGTCTCGGGTTGAAAAACAACAGTCCGTTCGATCATCTGCGGAATCGAATTTGACGACATTGATGTTAGCAGCTTTAAATATTGCACATCAAAATCGGGTGCTTGAAAACCTTGATTCAGAGCTCAGGCAGAATTTAACAGAGCGCTCGTTAAATTTAATTCGTCAATTAGATGAGTGTGTTTCGCAAAAATGAGAAACAGGCTTGCAAGTTGTAAAATGAATGATCAATAAAAGGAGAGCTCATCGGTTTTCCACAACCCTACCGCGAAAGATTCTGAACACGCTTTGAATGGTTTTCAGGTGACAACCAAGGGTGATCAATTAGCGTGAAGTCAAATACATTTTGCCCCTACCGTGTCCGTGATTGGGAGTTATTCTTTGACCCAACAGCTATCTTCTGGGAGCCTTCGCTGGTTTCGGTGTGCATGTTCTGCTGGTTCAGAAAAGCCTGATGAAATTATGGGGCGCCCACTTTGAACATCGGTTCAAAGACCTGCCAACACGGCATTATGGTAGGGGTCTTCTTTTGTAAGCCCATACTAAAATCCCCTCAGCCCTGTTGCGTTAAGATGGCCTTTTTTGATTTTCCGGCCGCGTTTCGGGGTTGCCTGCGCAGACCTTCTTTTTTCTCCTTCGTCATTTCCTTTTAGATGTGCTCCACATCTTAAGCTAATCCGAACCTTTAAACCGTTTTCGCAGAGTCAACGACCCCCTGCATAGCGGTTGGCTCGGATTTTAGCGCCAAAGGCGCTAAAAGACAGGGGCATGCAGTGCCCCGATCGTTGCGGGTGAAACCGGGCGCAAAGCACCCGGTTTGGGAAACCCAATCAAAATAATGTTTATCTGGCTGCCACTTGCAGTTCAGGCCCGAATACCGATACGCGTCATTGTACATTCAAATGCAGTTGCTTGAATGTTGACCATAATAAAAGAACGCGCTGATAAGAATAGCTGCCGGTCACCGGCGCTTTCAATGCGGGTTTTTAAGGAGTAAGATATGAGTGCATTGAGTATAATACTTGCCATCATCTGCTTTGGTGTTGGCTTTGCAATTGCCTTTTGGGTCAAAGGCCAAATTGCAGCACAAAAGATTAAAGCAGCTGAGGGACAAGCAGCGCATCTGTTAAAGGATGCCAACCGCAAGGCCGAAACGCTTATAAAAGAAGCCGATCTGGAGATTAAAGACCGGCATTTCAAAATGAAAAGCGATTTTGATGCCGAAACCAAAGAAACGCGTTCAGAGCTTAAACAGCGCGAAGCGCACCTGATGCAAAAAGAGGAAAACATTGATCGTAAGATCGAAAAGAGTGAACGCACGGCGCAGGAGTTGCAGCGCAAGGAAAAGAAGTTACGAAAAAAAGGCAATGAAATTGAGCGCAAGGCGCTCGAATACGAAGAGTTGATCGAGCAGCAGAAACATCAGCTTGAAAAGATTTCAGGTCTATCGGCCGAGCAGGCCAAGGAATTGTTGATCCGGGCCATGGAAAATGAAGCCCGCTACGAGGGTGCTCGTCTTATCAAAAAAATAGAAAATGAGGCCAAAGAGCAAGCGGATCGCAAGTCCAAGAAGATCCTGGCAACCGCTATCCAGCGCTACGCCGGAGAATATGTGGCCGAACGCACGGTATCGGTTGTTCAATTGCCCAGCGATGAGATGAAAGGCCGGATTATCGGCCGTGAAGGGCGCAATATTCGAGCCATCGAAGCCGCCACCGGAGTGGACCTGATTATCGATGATACACCCGAGGCCGTCATTTTATCCGGCTTCAATCCCGTCAGGCGGGAAGTTGCACGGCTGTCGTTGATGAGGCTCATTTCAGACGGCCGGATTCATCCGGCCCGCATAGAAGATGTGGTTAAAAAGGTCGGCCAGGAAGTCGACATTGCCATCAAAGAGGCCGGTGAACAGGCGGCTTTTGATCTGGGTGTTCATGGTATCCACAATGAGCTGATCAAAACCATTGGTCAATTAAAGTTCCGCACAAGCTACGCTCAGAATGTGCTGCAACACTCTGTGGAAGTTGGCTTCCTCTGCGGGATCATGGCTTCTGAACTGGGGCTCAATGCCAAAATGGCCCGCCGGATGGGATTGTTGCATGATATCGGCAAAGCTATTGATCATGAAGTCGAAGGGCCCCACGCTGTCATCGGATCCCAGCTGGCCAAAAAATTCAATGAATCCCCGAAAGTGGTACATGCCATTGCTTCTCACCATGAGGATGTGCCGCCCAATTCGGTTTATGCCTTACTCGTCCAGGCGGCCGATGGACTTTCCGGTGCGCGGCCCGGAGCGCGCAAAGAACTGCTTGAAAACTATATTAAGCGTTTAGAGGATCTTGAAAACATTGCTAATTCCTTCAAAGGTGTTTCCAACACCTATGCCATTCAGGCCGGCCGTGAACTCAGAGTCATTGTGGAAAGCGAGGTCATATCCGATGAAGAGGCTATCCTGGTCAGCCGCGATATCGCTAAAAAAATAGAAGAGTCGCTAACGTTTCCCGGCCAGATTAAGGTGACCGTTATTCGGGAGACCAGAGCGGTCGAATACGCCAACAAATAGAATATTCGATTTCTAAACGGATCTTTTCCCGCTGAGCTGCGTTCTCCGCAGGTTTTTACCTTCGACGTACTTAAAGTACGCCTCAGATAAAAACCTTTGTGCGGCCTTGCTCAACGAAAAAATATCTCGTCTATAAATCGAATATTCATTTTTAGTAAGACGTGGTTTTTGAATCAAATTGCGCCGTTTGAGCACCATAATTTATTGGGGTCAGATGCGAAATCCCGCATGCTGCGGGAGCCCTCGAACAAGATCTAATCTTTGGCTGGCGGCTATTTATTAATTTCCGATGGACAAAGCATGGCTTTTGCCTTATGGAATTCATATTCAGGAATTAAGATCTCAAACCAATGTATCCGTTTGATTGGTTCAATTGGTTGAATTTGTTAGATTCGTTGCAGTAGATCTTTATCATGAACCAAGATAACCAATAAAACAAATAAAACCAATTAAACGAAAGGCTTTTTGGATGAATGTTCTGGATGTATTGGAAGAGCGCGGTTTCATTGAACAGACCACTCATGATCGGGAGTTAAGAGAGTGCCTCGATCAGGGAAACGCGACCTGCTATATCGGGTTTGATCCCACCGCCGCCAGTTTGCATATCGGCAGCCTGGTGCCTATCATGTCCCTGGCCCACATGCAACGGCAGGGGCACCGGCCGATTGCCCTGATCGGTGGGGGAACAGGTATGGTCGGTGACCCTTCCGGAAAAACAGAAATGCGCCAGTTGCTGACTTTGGAAGCGCTTGCTGAAAATGCAGAAGGAATCAAAAAACAGCTTGCCCATTTTATTGATTTTGAAGCCGATAAAGCGCTGATGCTCAATAATGCCGATTGGCTGGCCGAATTGAAATATATTCCTTTCTTGCGGGATATTGGTCGTCACTTTTCTGTGAACCGCATGATCAAAGCCGAAAGTTATAAAATCCGACTGGCTTCAGAAGAGGGTCTGACCTTCATCGAATTTAATTACATGGTATTGCAGGCCTACGATTTCTTGATGCTATTTCAAAGTCACGATTGTCGGATCCAAATGGGTGGCAGCGATCAATGGGGTAATATCGTTGCCGGGGTTGAGCTTATCCGCAGGGTCCATCAGGGGTTGGCATTCGGCATCACCTTTCCCCTGATTACGACCAGCAGTGGTGAAAAAATGGGGAAAACCGCCAAAGGGGCGGTCTGGTTGGATGCCGCTAAAACCTCCCCTTATGATTACTATCAATATTGGATCAACACCGACGACCGGGATGTGGCGCGGTTCCTCGCATTGTTTACGTTTTTGCCCATGGACGAAATTCGTCAGATCGAGCAGCTGGACGGCGCAGATCTTAACAGTGCCAAAGCTATTTTGGCCTTTGAGGCGACGCGGCTTGCGCATGGAAATCAAGCGGCCGTCGAGGCGCATCAGGCTGCCACGAGCATGTTCGGTGCGCGGCGAGTACCGGCTGATATTTTGCCCAGCAGCACCCTTCCGCGCGTGGATTTAGGCGCTGATGATGCCTCCATGCCCACTTCCACGCTGGATGTTGAAATGCTAAGGGCTGGTATTCCGGCTTTTAAACTGTTTCATCAGGTCGGCCTGGCGAATTCCGGCGGGGCAGCACGCCGGTTGATCGAACAGGGCGGGGCCTATATAAATGGTTCACGCGTTCAGTCATTTGACTATCAGGTAAGCGACGCCGATTTAGAAGATGGCCAAACGATTCTTCTGCGTTCCGGTAAAAAACGCTTCCATAAGATTGAGGTTCGAAAATAAAACCAACTGCGGATTGTAGATTGAAACATCAAACATGTCACTCACACAAAATCCGAAATCCGCAATCTGCATTCCGAAATTAAAAGACGCCATCACTCCGTCTCTTCTGTATGACTTGATTACAAGGCCGATGAATTAAGTTTAACCAGGGTTATATTTTTTTTGCGGTTTTTGCCAAAAAGATGAAGTTTTTTATTGACAAACCTGAACTATAAGGCTAAATTCGCCGTTTGTCATCTGGGGCCGAGGACATCACATAATGGCTCAAATCAGATAAAAAGTGTTGACAAAATAGAGTAACACAGTATATTTAAAAAGACGCATTGTGCACTAAATTTGTGCGTTTCAATGCATCTGCTCCTTTTTGGGGAGCCACTTGATCTTTGAAAACTAAATAGTGACGCGTATGTAAGTCGGGTCAACGTAATTGAATTGTGTGCATAACACAATTTATCATAGTTTAATTGGAGAGTTTGATCCTGGCTCAGAATGAACGCTGGCGGCGTGCCTAACACATGCAAGTCGCACGAGAACGTTTCAGCTTGCTGGAACTAGTAAAGTGGCGCACGGGTGAGTAACGCGTGGGTAATCTACCTCCGAATTGGGGATAACATTGCGAAAGCGATGCTAATACCGAATGATATCTCAATAACTCAAGTTTTTGAGATCAAAGGTGGCCTCTCTTTGGAAGCTTCTGTTTGGAGATGAGCCCGCGTACCATTAGCTTGTTGGTAGGGTAATGGCCTACCAAGGCGACGATGGTTAGCTGGTCTGAGAGGATGATCAGCCACACTGGAACTGACACACGGTCC
>JASFGN010000110.1:0-7676 GCA_050123735.1 Desulfobacterales bacterium
TGTCACCGTGGCCAATAAAATCAAATCCAATTCTTCAGGGGAAGTGCTGGTTTCTTCCAGGACAATCTGTGCGGCTCTGGTGGCCATGTACGAAGTCCCCTTTTCTTTATCCAGTATCCGGCGCTCTTTTATTCCAGTGCGGGTGGTTATCCACTCATCATTTGTGTCGACCATTTTTTCCAGATCGCTATTTGACAGTATTTTGTCCGGGACGTAATGCCCGACCCCGGAGATGATTGCACGCATTCATAGCCTCCTTTAAGCGCCTTCCGAATTTGGCTGCTTCAGTACAAATTTTGCACGGACAACAGCCGGGCTTTGGATACGATTGGAACAGGTTTTGATTGGGTTTTCCAAACCGGCTGCTTCACACCCGATTGCACCCGCAACGACTGGAGCACTTCGCGGCCCTGTCTTTTCCCGTCTATAAACCGTAAAATCCAAGCCACCCGCTGTGCGGGTGGTCGTTGACTCCAATGATTAGCACACGTAACCCAAAAAATAAACCGGTGAAAATGATTTGCGTTCGACTTTAAGATTGCAGTTGAGGTAATAATAAAACCGTTTCCATGACGGAGACGGTTTGGGTGTCTGCCGTGAAGTTTTGTGCGGGCAGGATAAACTTTACCCTGTAGAGTTGGGTTTTTTGGGGGCCTGCAGTCCGAAGTGTTAGAAACCGCCGTTAATTTTTTTTCTCAGTTTTCCCGAGCACTTAAATGTAACGACGCGTCGTTCTCTAAGGATCAGGTCTTCACCGGTTGCAGGATTACGGCCGCGGCGTTTGTTTTTGTCTTTGACACAAAATTTGCCGAAACCGGAAATCAATACATCTTCATTTTTTTCTAATGAACTTTTGATAATTTCAAGCAGGGTTTCAATGATATCGACTGATTTTTTCTTTGTAAAACCAAGCTCATGAACTGCGGCAACAATATCGCTCTTCGTTAATGCCATAGATGCCTCCTAACGATGTCCTGTTCCTTTTGCCCTAAATTTTTAACTGAGCGGTCATCCCTCGCGTTTGGATCACGACGGCCGGGTTCCCCCTTCTATTCATCTTGAGCAGGGCTCGTGTTCGAAGAATCCTGGTTTTCGCTCTCATCAACGGCCGTATCTGTCTCTGGTTCTTCTTTTGGTGTTACGGCATCAATTTTTTTCATAATGTCTTTGACACCTTGCATAATCCCATCTATTTCAGCTTTAATCTGCGTATCATCAATATCATTCATCCAGAAATCTCCACTCATCGGTTCAGACAAATTTTTGTTAACCGTTTCGCTGTTTTTATTTGGTGATTTTTATTTTTTTAAGCTATCATAAAACGTTGGCCTGTTTGACATGCATTGCAAATAAAAGCTTTTGACTCGCCCTGTTGAATGCCGCTTCGAGGCCCCCGCCGGGGATTCAATAGGGCTCGCGCAAAGTTCAGATTCCAGCTTATACGGACCGAAATCATATGTCAAGATTCGAATTAATTAAATAATGATGATTCAAAAATTAATGCGAGTGCGTTATTCTTGCAAATTCTGAATTGGATTCAACTTTTTTGAAACCATTTTTAATAATAAAAGGGTTCCCCATACATTTGCCAGGAACCCCATTCTATTTAATGGAGCCACCGTGCGGAGTCGAACCGCAGACCTGAGCATTACGAATGCCCTGCTCTACCAGCTGAGCTACGGTGGCCCAAACGCTGTTGTGGTTTTTAAACTGAAGCCTTAAGATATTGATTGTTTATGACTTTTCAATCGATGCCCTGCATTCAGGGCGCCCGCCCTGCGGGAGTTCGTTGACTCATTACTGTGTTTATGATTCAAAATCAAGCAATAAATTCACTTGAAGTCCTTGCAGAGCAGATCCCACGCCGAGCCGGTCAAATTGAATGCTTTGGCCTGAATGGTTCGGAAAGGGCCCTGCTGATTGCAAGATTATACGAGCAACTTCATAGCCCGATTTTTGTAGTGACACCTTCAACCAAGGCGGCTGAAACGCTGGTGGCGGATCTGCGCTTTTTCAAACCCACCCGTGATGTGCCCCTTTATTTATTCCCTTCCTACGACATTTTACCATTCAAATTAATGGCCTACCATAATGAAACAGCTGCGCGCCGGATTCGTGCCCTGTATCAATTACTGGAATCGCCAACGCCTCCAATTGTCGTTGCAGCCGCTGAGACGCTTTTGCAAAAGGTTGTTCCCAAGCAAGAAATCATCAATTATGCTGAATTGTTGATGGCCGGTGAAGAAATCGACCGGGAACGACTTATTGAAAAGCTCATTGCCGGCGGGTATACACATGCGGCCATCGTTGAAGAACCAGGAGATTTCTGTGTGCGCGGCGGAATTCTCGACATCTATTGCCCGCTTTATCCGGATCCAATGCGAATCGAGTTTTTTGGAGATGTTGCCGAGTCCATCCGGTTTTTTTCTGCGGCCAGTCAGCGCACCATTCAATCCAGTGCGGAGGCTGTCATTCTTCCGGCCCGGGAGATGATTCTTTACAAGGCCCTTTTGCCGCAAACGATCAACCGCATTCGCTCCCGGGCAGCGGAGCTTGAGATCCCGCTGACCGAAGTGCGAACCATTGTCGATTCGATTAAAGATGGGCATCGATTTGCAGGAATCGAAAACCTGATTCCACTGGTTTATCCGGAACTGGGCACCGTTTTTGATTTTCTGCCGGACGATGCACTTGTGATATCCATCTCAAATGAAGCGCTCACGGACGCGGTCAGGGCCCAAGAAAATCACATTGCCAGGAATTATGAAACCGCTTACCTCGCAAAAAATCTGTGCGTGGAACCGGCAAGCTTGTATTTGAGCGGATCTCAAATCCAAACCTTGATCGCACAACGCAGACCGCTCGTTTTTAAAATGCTGGAGGTTCACGCAAGCTACCGACAGAATGATGGGGGGAGTCTGCAGTTTAAAGCAGTTGTCGAGGACAACAGCGACATTCGCCTACAGTTAAAAAATTATCGGGAAAAAGAAAACCTTCTTAAACCCTTGGCTGACTGGTTAGACGCTAAGCGACGAAGTGGACTGACACCGGCTCTGGCGTGCCGAACGGAGACGCAGGCGCAAAGATTAAAATCGCTGCTGATCCCATATGGTTTTCAATTCAAAACAGCCCATTCATTTGAAAATGTGAAGATTGAGCCGGGCATTTTATGGCTGTGTCTGGGACACATCTCTGCGGGATTTGTTTGGCCGGCTGAATCATTGGCTGTTATCACAGAAGCGGAAATCTTTGGTTTAAGAACCCACCGCAGAAAACCGCTGCTCCCCAGACGCCCCTCTGAATTACTTGATCTGCAGGATTTAAAAAAAGGTGACCTGGTTGTTCACGTTGAGCATGGTATCGGACGCTATGCGGGCCTGGTCAAGCTGCAAATTGATGGACTCGCCAATGATTTTCTTGAATTGGTTTATAAGGATGGGGACAAATTATATCTGCCGGTCGACCGCATGAACAGTGTTCAGCAGTACATGGGGGTGGAGGGTGTTGAACCGGTCATTGATAAGATGGGCGGCAATTCCTGGAAGCGGATTAAAGAGCGGGTTAAACGCTCTGCAGAAAAAATTGCCGGTGAGCTTCTTAAATTGTACGCCACCCGAGAAATCGCGATGGGTTTCGCGTTTAGTTCGGTTGATAATTATTTTCGCGATTTTGAAGCCGGCTTTGAATATGAAGAGACGACCGATCAGGTCAGCGCCATTGAAAGCGTACTTGACGATATGTATCGGTCCATGCCGATGGACCGGTTGGTGTGCGGGGATGTCGGGTATGGAAAAACAGAAGTGGCTCTGCGGGCATCCTTTTTGGCGACCTATAACGGCAAGCAGGTGGCGGTACTGGTTCCTACGACCATACTGGCCGAACAGCATTTTGCCACCTTTTGCAAACGGTATGAGCGCTACCCGATCAATATCGCCTGCCTGAGCCGATTTCGTCCGGTGAGTGAACAAAAGCAGATATTATCCGATTTAAAAGCCGGCAAATTGGACATTGTGATCGGTACGCATCGATTGCTGCAAAAAGATGTCGTTTTTAAAGATCTGGGGTTGCTTGTTTTGGATGAGGAGCAACGTTGTGGCGTCCGTCACAAAGAAAAACTGAAAAGATTAAAGCACAACGTTGACGTGCTGGCGCTCACGGCCACTCCGATTCCGCGAACCTTGCATATGTCGCTGATGGGTATCCGTGATATCAGTGTAATTTCGACACCTCCGGAATTCCGACGATCGATCATCACCACCGTCTCAGAATTTAATGAAGAACTCATTAAAGCGGCAATTCGAAGAGAATTGAAGCGCAATGGCCAGATTTTCTTTGTCCACAATAGTATACGAAGCATCCGTAAAATGGCGCGCAAACTGCAACAACTGGTGCCGGAGGCCCGGTTGGATATCGCGCATGGCCGTATGAGTGAAAATGAACTTGAGCGGGTGATGTATCGATTTTTCAACAAAGAATTTGATCTGCTGGTTTGCACGACAATCATTGAGTCCGGCCTTGATGTATCTTCGGCCAACACCATCATCGTTAACCGGGCCGATCGGTTCGGGCTGGCGCAAATATATCAGTTGCGCGGTCGCGTTGGTCGCTCAGATGAGCAGGCCTATGCCGTTTTGATTATCCCACCTGAAAGCATACTGACCTCAGATGCCCGCAAACGGCTCAAGGTCCTCATGGAACACAGCGACCTGGGTTCTGGTTTTCAAATTGCGATGAACGATCTGAAAATTCGCGGCGGCGGCACCATCCTCGGCGCTTCGCAATCCGGACATATTGCCGCGGTGGGTTACGATATGTTTTTAAGGTTGATGGAAACTGCCATTGCCGAATTAAAAGGCCAGAAACCCGTTGAGCCTCTGGATCCTGAGATCAATGTTAACCTGTCCGCCTTTTTATCCGAATCCTATATACCGGATATCGATCAGCGGATGGCGGCTTACCGCCGACTGGCCCGATTGAGCGAACTGCAGGAGTTGGCCGATTTTAAAGATGAACTGGTCGATCGCTACGGTAAATTGCCGGTGGAGGCCAATAATCTTTTATTTAAGATCGTTTTGAAAATTCTTTCCAAAAAGGCCGCAGTCGCCAAACTGGACCTATCACAGCGCCAGATGCATCTTCAATTTTCAGCCGTGCATTTAAAAAATACCCAGGGACTGGTGGCATTGATCCAATCGGATCCCCGACGCTATGAACTGACATCGGGTCAAGGTTTAAAAGTAAAATTGGCGAATGATCCGGGTACTAGTTATAAAACCCATGCCAAAAATATATTGAAAGAAGTTGTGGAGCGTGTTAAAAATTAAAGTTTAAACGACCTTTCCCCAAAATGCATCCAATCCGCCGGAGGCGGACAAGCGCCCAAGGGCTGCGTTATCCAGGATAAACGAAGGTGTGCATCAAACCGATTCAAATGGTGAAAATGATTTGTTGATGACTCCCAAAAAAATAATTCAGATTATTGAGTTGCTGTCAGCGCTGTTGATTCTGTTTGTTTTGTCGAGCTGTATCAATTCAGATTCTAGCTCTGGCAATGAACCCTTAATTCGGGTTGGTGACCGGGTGCTAACGGTGTTAGAGTTCAATGAGGCATTTGAATTTATCCAATCAGCCCATCCACAAAACTTAAGGGATCATCCGGAGGATTTGAGAAATGCGCAACAACGCCTTTTAAACCAGCTGACTGTAGAGATGATTATCCTTGAAAGGGCTGAAGAGCTAGGACTTTCAATTTCGGATGAAGAGATCAATAAGACCGTAAACGACATCAAAAGCGATTACCCAGAAGATACATTCGAAAAAACATTGCTCAAAGCGGCTGTTTCATATGAACTCTGGGAGGCCCGTTTAAAAAATAGAATGCTGATGCAAAAAGTGATCGAAAACGAGCTTAAGGATAAAATTGTTATCACACCTGAAGATATCGCTGATTACTATGAGCGCAATATCAAAACACGAGCTAAAGAATCCGAAATTGCAGGCTCAAAAGATGACATAAATGAAATGATCATAAAGTATTTGCGTCGAGAAAAAGCGGAGAAGGCTTATAAAATATGGATAAATAATCTGAAGAAAAATTACAGCATTGAGATCGACAATGCCCAGTGGGAAAAAATTAGTGGTACTCAGTACCGCCCGGATCAGAATCTGGAAGATTTAGATGTGACTCAAAGGTCTGAGTGAAATATTTTCAAAACGTATCTTTAAAATGGACCTAAGCCGCCAGAGGCGCACAACCGTCCGCGGGCTGGGTTAGGCATAAAAAATTGTTAATTTCAATTATGGCCTGATAACCATGCAACGGCTACCAGTAAAATTTAATTTATTTTTAAGTCTATTGTGCTTGATGACCTTCACCAGCGGGTTCGTGTCAAGTAGCGCTCAAGCAGATTCTCCCGTTGTTGTTGATCGTATTGCAGCGGTTGTCAATGATGAAATCATAACCCTTTATGATCTCGACAAGGAATTGAAACCATATGAGGAAAATATCAAGGCGCTCGGTTACGATGCCGATAAAACGCGTGAAACGCTTTTTAAACTGCGCACGGATCTACTCAACAAGCTTATCGACAGAAAATTGACCGATCAGCAAATCAAAAAAAATAGTATCAACGTCAGCAGCAAAGAGATCGATGAGGCGATCGAGCGGATGAAAGAAACGCGATCTTATACGGATGAAGATTTGAGAGCAGGATTGGCCCAACAGGGATTAACGCTGGAGGAGTACCGTGAAAACTTAAAGCAACAACTGTTAAGAAGAAATTTGGTTAATCGCGAAATCAGATCTAAAATTGTTGTGACCAATGAAGAAATCGAAGAATACTACAATGCGCACCGAGAAAAATATGCCGGGAATACAAAATACCATATCTGGAATATCTCGATCCGGCTTTCCCAGTATGCCGATGACACCGAAAAGCAGATGGCATCTGAAAAAATGGAAGCGGTTCTGGCGCAATTAAAGCAAGGGCGTTCGTTTAAATCTATCGTCAGTGAAAACCTTAATGCACCGGGGACGCCTCAAGGAGCGGACCTGGGGTTATACCAACTGGATGAACTGTCTGCTGAGCTACAGAGCGTTGTCAAATTAATGTCAACAGGTGAATACAGTTCCATCTTAAGTTTTGCCGGTGGATATCAAATTATCTATGTCGACCAAATCATTGCGACCGATCCCAAAGCCATTGCTGAGGCAAAAAATGAAATCCAGGATATTTTATATAATGAAGCAATTAACAATCGCTACAATTCCTGGTTGACCGAGCTGCGTGAGCGATCGCATATAAAGATTATAAAATAGCGCTGGCCGGCTTTCGGATGTCATCCTGCAACCCGAAACTCAAAGCGCGAGAAGCGAATAATATGAAATCTGAAAAAGAATCTTTTTCCTTCGGATATTATCTTCAGTCGATAAGGCTTGAAAAAAATATAACCCTGGAGACAGTGGCCGAAGAGACGCGCATCGCCATGAGCAATTTGACGGCGATCGAAAGAGAAGATGTTGAATCACTACCGGATCCAGTATTTGTAAAGGGGTTTTTACGTTCTTATGCACAGGCCATTGGCGCAGATGGGGATGAGGCCGTCAGGCTTTATGATGCCCGACTCAAGATGAAAAGCAGGCTGGAGGACGCTCAGGGCTATTCGCCCAGATCAAG
>JASFGN010000111.1:0-7649 GCA_050123735.1 Desulfobacterales bacterium
CCACCACCCTGGCATCCATTATTGATGTGGCCAACCGCTCGCGCAAGGATCATATCATAACGGTCGAGGACCCCATTGAGTTTGTGCATCAAAGCCAGGGGTGCATCGTAAACCACCGTGAGGTCGGCCTGCATACCGAAACCTTCTCCGCCGCACTGCGCGGTGCGCTGCGCGAAGATCCGGATATTATTCTGGTGGGTGAAATGCGCGATCTCGAGACGATCTCGCTGGCGGTCGAAGCCGCTTCAACCGGTCATCTGGTCTTCTCCACGCTGCATACATCCAGCGCCTATAAAACCGTGGATCGTGTTATTGAGGTATTTCCTTCTCACGAACAACCTTTGATTCGCTCAACTTTGTCGGACGGCCTCCGGGCAGTGGTCGCTCAGACCCTCTTCAAGCGAGTCGATCGCAAGGGTCGCATTGTGGCTTTGGAAATTTTAATTGCCAATCCGGCGGTTCGCAATCTCATCCGCGAAGGCAAAACGCACCAGATACCGTCCATGATTCAAACCGGGAAAAAATACGGCATGGTTTTACTGGATGATTATATAATGGAATTATTTCAAAGTGGTAAGATCAGTGCCGATGAAGCGTATGCCAAAGCCAATGAAAAAGCCAGATTTAGGCCTCTGCTCAAAGCACCGCCAACTGACTTTACCGAGGTCTGATAAGGACAGTTAAAAAAGTAGAATTATAACCACAAAGGGCGTACCATGAAAAAACAGGAAATTGACCACCTTCTGGTAAAAATGCTGGATTATCACCGGGATGTCTCCGACTTAAACTTTACTGTCGGCAAGCCCATGCAGGTGGAGAGCGCCGGTGAATTGATCCCCGTTGATTTTAAGCCGACCTTTAAGGCGCTGACCCCCTTTCAAACCGAGGTCATTGCTTTGAATCTGATCAACCAGGACCGTCGCCTGACGCATGCCCTGTTGGCTGCTGGTTCCTGCGACATGTCCTACGCACTGCCCGGCAAAGCGCGCTTCAGGGTCAACATTTTTTCCCAGGGCGCTAACATATCGATCGTTTTGCGTAAGCTGGAGTCTAAAATCCCAACTATCGAAGAGCGCGAGCTACCCAAAACGATGTTCCAGATTGCCAAGGAAATTAACGGCATCGCCTTTGTCACCGGTGCAACCGGTTCCGGTAAAACCACCACTCTGGCAGCCATACTTGATGAAATTAATGAGAACAAATCCGTGCACATCATCACCCTGGAAGATCCGGTGGAATATCAGCATCCCCATAAAAAATCGACATTCAACCAGCGCGAGTTGGGCATGGACTTTGACAACTATGCCAATGGCTTGCGGGCTGCTCTGCGGCAGGCCCCCAAGGTGATTCTGGTCGGTGAAATGCGCGATCGCGAAACGATTGAAATCGGCCTGCGCGCCGCAGAAACCGGCCATCTGGTTTTAACAACCCTGCACACCGTTGATGCCGGCTCGACGGTCAATCGTATTCTGGGTATGTTTCCCAACGAAGATGCTGAACAGATTCGCATCCGCCTGGCCGACACCATGCGCTGGATCGTCTCCCAGCGACTGCTTCCCAAAGTCGGAGGCGGCCGGGTGGCAACCTTCGAAATTCTGGGCACCAATCTGAGGGTAAAAGACCTGATTTTGCACGGAGAATCGGACGGCAAGACATTTTATGAAATCATGGAAAAGGGCAATGCCTTTGGTATGATCACCTTCGACCAGCATATTGTCGGCCTGTATGAGCAGGGTTTGATTACCCAGGAAACGGCTTTGGGTTATAGCTCGCATAAGGGGATCGTGGGGCGCGGTATCGATTCCATCAAGAGCGCCCGTGGTGAGGCCACCACCGACATCGCCAACCTGGAAATTGATCGGAACTATGCCAAATCCGTCCATTAAGGCTGAGCGTTCCAAATCTAAAAAAGTAGAACATATTATCAGGAAATAAAAGCCATGGAAGTTATCTGCACTAATTGTCAAAGCAAATTCAAGATAGCCAATGACAAGGTCCCCGCTGGCAGGCGCACAACGGTTGCCTGCCCCAAATGTAAAGGCTACATTACATTAAGACCTCAAAAGGGTTCTGCCAGCGGTCGCACCGCCGGCTCAATGAACGGCTACAATGCGTCCGAGAAACCATTTGACTTCATCGAAGAAGAAGGTTTGACCGCCCTGGTATGCGAATCGAATCCAATGGTCCGCAAGACGATTATCAACGCACTTGAAGTTATGGACTACCAGATTACTGAGGCCGAGAGTGCCCGTGATGCGCTAAAGCGCATGCGCTATCATAATTACGATCTGTTTGTCATCAACGAACATTTTGACACCGACAATCCGGAGTCCAACAGCGTATTGCTGTTTCTCGAAAGGTTGAGTATGAGCGTGCGCCGCGATATGTTTGTGGCATTAATCAGCAACCGGTTCAGGACAATGGATAACATGGTGGCCCTCAACAAGAGCGTTAATTTAATCATCAACATTAAAAATATCGAAGATATCGGTAAAATATTAAGCCGCGGCATTACGGACAATGAATATTTTTACCGCATTTATAAGCAGACGCTGAAAGATGTCGGCCGCGTCTAGTCCGGTTTAAAGGAAATGGCCCTTTTTCCGATATGCTGCGTTCTCCGCGGGTTTCCGCCTTCAACGTACATATAAGTACGCCTCAGGCAAAAACCCTTGTGCGGCCTTGCCTATCGAAAAAATTCCTCATTTCCACAATCCGCACTCACATTTGACGCCTTAAGAATCTGATTTATAATGTTTCAGAGCCAAGCTGAATATCCTTCCTTTTTAGAAAGCTTGAGTATCCAGTGGTTATAGCAGTGAAGAGCACGATTGAAAAAATAGCGGATGATCTTTTTTTGATTCCGTTGACGCCGCCCATGCGCGGTTTCTTCGATTTTATCAGTGCCTGGTTGTACCGCGGGAGCACCACATATTTAATTGATGTTGGCCCCTCGGCCTGTGCGCCGGATCTCATGCGTGCATTACAGGCGCTGGATGTCCGTCATTTGGACGCCATCTTGCTCACGCATATTCATATGGATCACGCTGGTGCCATCGGGGAAATCGCCGAAGCCTTTCCCCAGACCCCCATCATCTGCCATCCGGTAGCCATTCCTCACCTGGTCGACCCCTCGCGTCTGTGGGAAGGAACAAAGAAAGTACTCGGACCGATGGCCCTGTCATACGGCCCGATAAAGCCGGTGCCCGAAAACCGGCTTCAGGCGGCCGACCGTTTTGAGACCGAATCCATCAAGACGATTAACACGCCCGGACACGCAGCCCATCATGTCAGTTACCAATCTGAGAAATACCTGTTTGCCGGTGAAACCGGAGGCGTCTACATAGCCCTGCCGGAAAACAGGTTTTATTTGCGACCGGCCACTCCACCGAAGTTCTTTCTGGATGAAGCACTGCAGAGCGTTGATGCCCTCATTGCCTGTGGTCCGCAAATGATCTGCTACGGTCATTATGGCGTCCATCCGGATGCTGTCAATATGCTGCGCATCCATCGCCGTCAACTTCAGTTCTGGGAAGAGCTGCTCAGGACGAAAGGAATTAAATTCAACAAAGCAGATCGTACGGTTGAATGCTTGAAGATTCTGTTAAAGGAAGACACGCTGATGGCATTTTTCGACCAGCTGCCGTCAGCGGTGCAGGCGCGGGAAGAATATTTTCTTCAAAACAGCATTAATGGGTATCTGGGGTACCTTGATTCAGAGGACAGAGGACAGAGGTCAGAGGTCAGATGACGGGAGTCAGCGGTCGGAAGTCGGAAAACAGATCGTGAAGACCGGTGGACGAAATCTCAATCCGTCGTCTGTTTTCTGTCCTCTGTCTTCTGTTTTCTGAAATATAGGGTGATGCAGGCAGGATGTATAGAAAGCGGCTGCGCACATCAAGCCATATTGTTGGAAATCACTTTTAAACCCTCCAGCGTCAGTGCCGGTTCAACCGCTTCAATGGTTTCGGATACTTCGAATAACAGTTGGGCCAGGCCGCCGGTGGCAATAACTTTGGGATTCGTCCCCATCTCCAGTTGCATGCGCCTGACAATTCCATCTACCAGGCCTGCATAGCCAAAGATGATGCCGGACTGAATGCTCCCGATGGTATCTTTGCCGATGACTTTTTCAGGCGGGCTAAAAATTTCCACACGTGGCAGCTTGGACGCCTTTAAGAATAATGCTTCTGAGGCAATTCCGATTCCGGGACTGATGGCCCCTCCAAGGTATTCACCCTTTTCAGAAATTGCATCAAATGTCGTGGCGGTGCCGAAATCAACCACGATCAAACTCCGGCGGTATCGATGAAAGGCAGCCACGGCGTTGACGATGCGGTCCGCACCGACCTCACCTGGATTTTTTAATAAAATGGGCATTCCCGCACAATTTTTGGCATCAACCCATGTGGGGGGATGACCGATATACTTGCGGCAAAAGGCATCTAAAATGGTAACCATTGGTGGAACCACGCATGAAATAATGGTTTGTTCAATATCGCCCGACTGGATGTTGTCGGCGATAAACAGACTGTTGATCAAAACATTGAACTCATCTTCGGTAGTGTTGCGCTCGGTATGAATGCGCCAATCACTGCGCAATTGATCCCCCTGGTAAACGCCCAAGACCGTATGGGTATTACCGACATCAATGACCAGTAGCATATCAATTTCTCCTTCCGCAAATTCCCAATATCAGAAATCACGAATCAGAGTTCAATTATAAATTATCATTCGCCATATCTGTTTGATTGGTTTAATTTGTTCGATTGGTTCTGTTTAGTCCAACCAATTCAACCAATGAAACTAATTAAACCAACCTACAACTGATTTTATCTTTGAACCTTTGAAAGTTGAACCTCTATATGCCCGGCAAGCTTAATCCTCCTCCGCAGCTTTCATGGCATCTAAAATTCGAATCGTGGCCCGGGTGTTGGCGACATCATGAACCCGCACGATGTGAGCGCCGCATAGCACCGCCGCGGCAACTACGGCCTGGGTACCGGTTTCAACGATGGGCGTATCCGGAGGGATCTCGTCACTGTGCTCGTCTTTTAATAATTTACGGATGAATGCTTTGCGAGAAGGACCCACCAGAATAGGGGCATCCAGGGCCGTAAAGGCGTGTAGCTGCCTGATGAGTAGCAGATTATGCGATACCGTTTTACCGAAACCGATACCGGGATCAATGATGATGTTTGATTTTGAGATACCCTGCTCTTGTGCCCTGGCAATCGCAGCACCTAAAAAATCTGATATTTCGCCCATCAGATCTGTGTAGGACGGAGACAGCTGCATGGTTTTGGGACTGCCCAGCATGTGCATCAGCACCACCGGTGTGCCGAACTCGGCGGCGACTGCACCCAAATCCGGGTCGAAGCGCAACGCGGAGATATCGTTGATAATCGATGCGCCGGCTTTGATTGCCCGTCTGGCAACTTCGGCTTTCATGGTATCAATGGATATGGGTATGGAAATCTCAGCGGCCAGTTGTTCAATGACCGGTATGACGCGTTCGATTTCCACCTCGACCGGCACCGGATCGGAAAATGGCCGGGTGGATTCCCCCCCGATATCCAGGATGTCGGCGCCGTCCGCTGCCAGTTTGCGGCCCTGGGTCACAGCGGACTCGGGAGCTAGAAATTTTCCACCATCGGAAAACGAGTCCGGGGTCACATTAACCACACCCATAATACCCGTTCGATGGCCGAGTTCCAGGTCATAGCCGGCCCACGACAACCGATATGTTTTGGGGAGTGCTTGTTTCATTAGGATGGATCGGCAGCGGATTCCGCAGTGGTCTCATGATCGTCTAAAGATCTTGAAGGCAGTTCGATGCCGGGCCGCAATTCTTGAATCAACGCATCGAGCTCTTTACCCAGAACTGTTTCCTTTTCGAGCAGCACCTCCGCCAGCTTGTGGAGGATGTCCAGGTTATCGTTCAGAACCGATTTGGCTCGTTCATAGGAATTTTTGATTAATTTATTGATTTCATCATCAATTTTTTGGGCCGTCGCCTCGGAGTAATCTCTGTGCTGGGCGATTTCACGACCCAGAAAGACCTGCTCTTCACCTTTGGCATATGAGAGCGGACCGAGGTTGTCGCTCATACCCCAGCTCCTGATCATCTGCTGGGCGAGATCAGTGGCCTGCTTGATATCATTGGCCGCACCGGTGCTGATGCGTTTGAAAACAATTTCTTCTGCCACCCTTCCGCCGAATGCGACCGCCAGCTCGCTTTGGAGTTGATCTTTGTATTTAAAATCACGCTCTTCGGGTAAAAACCAGGTAACGCCGGCAGCCCGTCCACGGGGTATAATGGTAATTTTATTAACGGGATCCGTCTCCGGCAGAAACCGCGCAACCAGGGCGTGGCCGCCCTCGTGGTAAGCAGTCACCTTACGGTCTTCCTCTTTAATGACTTTGGACTTGCGCTCAAGGCCCATATACACTTTATCTTTGGCGTCCTCAAAGTCGACCATACCGATTTTTTCTTTATTGCGTTTCGCCGCCAGCAAAGCCGCTTCATTAACCAGATTTTCGAGATCGGCTCCGGAAAAACCGGGGGTTCCCTTGGCCAGAATGATCGGATTCACATCCTTATCGATAGGCGTTTTTTGCATGTGGACACGCAGTATTTTCTCACGGCCGCGGATATCGGGCATTGAGACCACGACCTGCCGGTCAAAGCGACCGGGTCGCAGCAATGCCGGGTCCAGAACATCTGGCCGGTTGGTGGCTGAAATCAAAATAACACCCTCATTGGATTCAAAACCATCCATTTCAACCAGCAGTTGATTCAGGGTCTGCTCTCTTTCATCATGGCCGCCACCCAGCCCGGCGCCGCGGTGGCGCCCAACCGCATCGATTTCATCGATGAAAATGATACAGGGCGCATTCTTTTTACCCTGGACAAACAGGTCTCTAACACGGGATGCACCCACGCCGACAAACATTTCCACAAAATCAGAGCCGCTGATACTAAAGAAGGGCACTCCGGCCTCACCCGCAATGGCCCGGGCCAGTAAGGTTTTGCCGCAGCCCGGTGGACCGACCAGCAGAACACCTTTGGGTATCCGTCCGCCCAGGCGTGTAAACTTTTTCGGGTCTCTCAGAAATTCAACAATTTCAATTAATTCCTCTTTAGCCTCGTCGATTCCGGCAACATCTTCGAAAGTCACTTTTTCAGACTGATCCGACATCAAACGGGCGCGGCTTTTGCCGAAAGAAAGAGCCTTGCCGCCACCGGCCTGCATCTGGCGCATGAAAAATATCCAAACACCGATCAAAACGATCATCGGAAACCATGAAACCAGAACAGACATGTACCAGGGATTTTCAGATGGCGGTTTTGCGCTGATCACCACACCTTTTTGACGCAGGATCTTGATCAAATCGCCGTCCTCGGGCGCAAACACTTTGAGCCGATTGCCGTCGACATCGGTTACAAATAGCTCCTGGCCTTGAATAACCACCTGGGATACCCGCTCATTATTCACCATAGCCAGGAAATCCGTATAGCTGACGCTGGTTTCTGCCATGTGTTGTTTGCTGAAAAGATTATACAGCATGACCATCATAAGCGTGATGACCAGCCATAACGCTAGATTCTTATAAAATGGATTCAAGGACTAATACCTCCCCGTTTT
>JASFGN010000112.1:0-7640 GCA_050123735.1 Desulfobacterales bacterium
CATAGCGCCGCTGACCTTCGGCATACAGCGTATCAAATGCAAGTGTCGATTTTCCTGAGCCGGATAGGCCCGTGATCACCACCAGTTTTTCGCGCGGTATATCGACATTAATGTTTTTTAAGTTGTGTTGCCGGGCTCCGCGAATGATTATTTTATCTGCAATCATGGCCATTTTTTCTGATGGAAGTTTGTTTTGAGTTTAGCCGTCATAAAAAAAAAATTCAAACAAATTTCGCGAACCGATGTAAAGCCCTGATATTCCATCATTGGAGCCTATTTATAAAAATGTGACAAATAATTTTTTAGAAATCAAAGATAATAAAAGAAAATGAAAGATATTAAGAGAATACTTTTTTGTTCATAACTTTTTACGGAATGTGGATATACTTAGAATTCTTGAATATACCCTTCAGTTGCAAAAGGTCGTATTTAAAAAGGCTTGTCGCTATCACTATATTTAGTCAAATGAATACAAGTAGATATAAATTGTTCAAAACGGTCTCACAGTGTACCCTAAAACAGCTTTTATCCGGTTTGACTGAATCTATCTCATGCCATAAATAAGCGGCTGTTTTTTGATTTAAAAAAATCAAAATTATTCCTTCCAAGTCGTTTAGCTTCGACATCATTTTCTAAAAAATTCTTCTAAATTAGCTTCATTACTGAGTTTGTATTGAACAGGGTTGTGCAAGTGCCGATGGAAGCCGTCTGGGAAAAAGTTAAATCTGTTATCAAAGAGCGGATTCCGACCCACAGTTTTCAAATGTGGATCGAACCGCTGGAAATGCGAAAAAGCGATTTTGACAGCTGGATCGTCACGTGTCCGAACTTCTTTTTTAAAAAGCGGGTCAACGATCTTTACGGGAAACTGCTGGCTGCGGAATTGAACAGCGCAACCGGCAATCAGTGTCGTCTTTCCTTTGAGGTAGGGGCCAAAGACCCGAAAAATCCTCAAAACGGAAATCGGCTGAATCCACAATTACGGCTTCCAAACGCCTCTATTCGTCCCCACAGCGGGCGATTTTTAAGAAGGGATTTCACGTTTGATGAATTCGTTGTGGGTGCGAATAATGATTTTGCCTATTCTGCCGCTCTTTCACTGGCGTCCCGCAGAGAGTATCAGCAAAATGCGCTACTGCTGCTTTCCAATACCGGCATGGGAAAAAGCCATCTTTCTCAGGCGATCGGGCATCATGTCTTATCCGAATATCCTGACGAACGCGTTTATTATATAACGGCAGAGGATTTCAGTAATGAAATGGTTCAGGCCTTTCGTCAGGATTCCATCAACAAATTTAAGGGAAAGTATCGAAATCGATGTGATGTTTTGCTCCTGGAAGATATCCATTACCTTAGCGGTAAACAAAGGACCCAGGAGGAGTTGGCGCTAACCCTTGATTCATTGTTTGAGGCCGGTAAGCGTATTATTTTCTCCAGCTGTTATCTGCCAGGTGACATCCCCAAATTAAACGATGAATTGAGATCGCGACTATCCGGCAGCCTGATATCCAAAATTGAACCACCCAATTTCAGGACGCGGGTCCGCATTTTAAGAAAAAAAGCGCTGAGCAAAGGCTATCAGATCCCCGACTCGATAATCGAATACCTGGCCGGCGAACTGACCGAGGACATCCGGCAGCTTGAAAGCGGTTTAAATGGTGTCGCTGCGAAATCGTCTCTGCTCGGCGATCCGATTGATTTGAGCCTTACAGAAAGCGTCGTCAAAAACATGGTCCGCCAGCGCAAAAAAATCACCATTGAGGCCATCAAAAAAATGGTGTGTAAGTATTATAATTGTTCTCTTAAAGAGATGGTTTCGCGCTCACGCAAACAAAATCTTGTCAGACCTCGACAGATGGCCATATATCTGTCTCGCCGTTACACGGACGCACCATTGCAAAGTATTGGAAAAGCCTTTAACCGGTACCATGCGACGGCCCTCCATTCCATCCACTGTATTGAGCAGGGGTTAAAAGAAAGCAGTGTGATTCAAAAACAGGTTGAGTTTTTTCATCAGAAACTGGAATCTGGCAAATTCTAAAACCGCCTACTAATCATTTATCTCCAGCAGGGAGAGCATTTCCTGGTGGATGGCGCCGTTGGAAACCAGAATTTCTTTTTGGTCCAGTGCGAAAGGCCGGTTCGCAAAATCGGTAATCACCGCGCCGGCTTCGGTGGCGATTACGGCTGCGGCAGCCTTATCCCAGGGTTTTAGATTCTGTTCCCAGAACGCATCAAACCGGCCGCAGGCCACATAGCATATGTCGAGTGCGGCCGAACCCAGTCGACGCACGCCTTGCGATGCGTTTTGGCAAAGACTGAATCGTTGCATGACCGGTTTCATAATTTTGCTAAAATCATAAGGGAATCCGGTAACCAGAAGGCTCTGATGAACCGTAGCAGTTGATGTGACCCGAATGGGGTTGCCGTTTAGCGCAGCGCCTTTTCCGGCAATGGCCGAGAAAAGCTCACCATCCATTGGGTTGAGAACCAATCCAAGGACGATCTCATGCTGAACGGCCAATGCAATGGCAATTGAAAAAATCGGCAGTTGATGGGCGTAATTGGTGGTGCCGTCCAGGGGATCGATGATCCACTGGCATTCCGCATCCCCATGGTTGACACCGCTTTCCTCTGCCAGGATAGCATGATCGGGAAATGCATTTCGGATAATTTGAATAATCTTTTTTTCAGATTCAGTGTCTGCTTCAGTGACCAGGTCGAAAGCACCTTTTTGACCGATTCGGGATATATGACCGAATTGATCCCGCAAAATCTTCGCTCCGCTATAGGCCGCTTCGATACCCACTCTTTTTGCGTGTTCAAGATCCATGAGCATTTGCCTTTGTTGATAATTTATCAAACAGGACAGCTTCCATTCTATTGATCAGCGGCATCAGTGTCGATTTTTGCAGGGCTGAAATCGCCATGCCGTCAAGTTTGCGCGTCAAATTTGGTATTATATCGGGATCGACCCGGTCTATTTTGTTGAGCACCCGCATCGTTTGGGTATGCAGCAGCTTAAGATCGCCAAGAATTCGTTCGACCGACTTGATCTGGGACAAATACTGCGGGTTGCTGATATCAATGACGTGCAGCAGGAGGTCGGCGCTTTCAAGCTCCTCCAGTGTTGCACGAAAAGCGACCAAAAGGTCTTCCGGCAAATCCTTAATAAAGCCAACCGTATCGGTGATGATGACCTCGCTATCTTTGGGAAATCGGAGCCGCCGGCTTGAAGGATCCAGAGTGGCAAACAGGCGGCTTTCCGCCAAGACATGGCTTTTGGTCAGTGTGTTGAGCAAAGTGGACTTGCCTGCATTGGTATAACCGATTATGGAGATAATGGGCAGGCCTTTTTTTTGGCGTTGCGCCCGTTGTTGTTTGCGGTGTTTTCTTACGGCCAGCAATTCTTGCTCCAGACGTGCGATTCGGTCGCGTGCGCGTCTGCGATTGATTTCCAGCTTCGTTTCTCCCGGCCCGCGGCCGCCGATGCCTCCCGTTAGGCGGGACATAGCGGTATTTTTAAGAATTAAGCGGGGCAGTAAATATTTTAATTGTGCCAGCTCAACCTGTAATTTGCCTTCACGCGTCTTGGCCCGTTGTGAAAAAATATCTAAGATCAGTTGCGTCCGATCGATGACTTTTAGCTCGATTTGATCCGTAATGGCGCGGATTTGTGATGGGCTCAATTCCTGATCAAATATGATGACGGTGGCTGCTTCCTGCAATGCCAGAATAGCCAGTTCTTGTAATTTCCCCGGGCCGATGAGCTGTTGGGTACTTTTTGATTTGCGCTGCTGAACAAGCGTGCCAACGATCTCGATACGGTTGGATGTCGCCAGGGCCTTCAACTCTGCCAGGGATTCAAGCGCTTTGCGTTTTGATGTTGCCGACACGCTGGCCAGCAATGCGCGTTCCGTGCCTGAATCGGCTCTGTAGCTTTTGCTCAGGCGTGTAAGTTCATTTTCCAGTGCCAGGATCATCGCCAGGCAGTCTATATTGAGTTGCGAAGGTGACAGCGGGTCCAGGATGCGGTAAGGAGCGTTGTCCGCGTTTTTGGGCAAAATGTGGGCGACATGGATGCGCGGGTGTGAATCGGCCTGACCATCGGCAATCGTCGCCATCATATCAAGCCTTAACAGCGCCAGATCGGTAAGATCATCGTCGGTAAGCGCTTCACTGGCTAAATGGGTATGGATGCAACGCAACCCATTCAATCGGCCGGGAGCCGCCCGATATTCACTGATTGGCGGAATAACGATTTTTTTATGGTCGCCGACAACAACATAAACCACCTTGCCCTGGCGGTTGATCAACAGGCCGACCTGCCGCCGAATTTCATGGGATAGACGGTTCAGGTCGCGAGTCAGCTCGGCACTAATTAAAAATTGGGGTTGAATGCGGCGATGGTAAAAATTTTCAAGTCGTCGAATCTGGTTGGCTTTCAGACCAACGGTATTTCCATACAGTTTTTTCATTCTAATGTCCAAGCCAAATCATAAGGCAGTTCAATACCTGTTGCAAGTCTGCGGCGATTGCTAAATACAGAGGACAGAGCACAGAAGTCAGAAATCAGATGACAGAGAACAGATATCAGAATAAAGCGAGAGAGCAAATCGAGGCCAATATTTATCTGAACTTTGACCTCTGACGTCGGTCCTCTGATCTCTGACACCTGAAACACGGCACCTAGAGATTGTCGACCATGTCCTCGGATGCCATAATTTCAAAGCGGGTGTATGCGTCCAGGAAAGTAAGAAAGACTTTTCCGGTGGGTCCATTGCGTTGTTTGGCCAAAATAATTTCCGCCGTGCCTTTGAGGGGATTGTTTTCGTCCTGATTATAGACTTCATCTCTGTATATGAAGGCAACCACATCGGCATCTTGTTCAAGCGCGCCCGATTCTCGCAAATCAGATAGTTTCGGGCGCTTATCGGTGCGCTGTTCAAGCATCCGATTTAACTGAGACAGCGCTAGGACCGGAATTTCCAGCTCTTTGGCCAACGCTTTCAGCGATCGTGACATTTCTGATATTTCAAGGTCCCTGCGTTCCATCCCGCCACGGGCCTGCATGAGCTGCAGGTAGTCAATAACGACCAGCCCGATATTTTTGTCCAGTTTAAGCCGGCGCGCTTTTGCCCGTATATCCATTGCCGACAGGCTGGGGGAATCATCAATATAGATAGGGCTTTCTGACAAAATGCCGGCTGCATCGGTCAGACGACGCCAGTCTTCCATGGTAAAAAATCCACCCCGCATGCGGGCCGAATCCAGGCGGGCCTCTGAGCATAACATTCTCAATGACAATTGTTCTTTAGACATTTCCAGAGAAAAGAAGGCTACCGGGATGTTTGCATCAACAGCTGCATTTCTGGCGATATTCAGAGCCAACGCCGTTTTGCCCATGCTCGGGCGAGCAGCTAAAATGATGAGATCGGAATTTTGCAACCCTGAAGTCAGATTATCCAGTTGTCCAAAGCCCATCGGTACACCCGTCACCAGGCTTTTGTTTCCCTGTTTTTCCTCCAGTTTTTCGATATTGTCAAGGATCAGCCGACTGAGCGGATAAAATCCCTGACGGGTCTTTCTTTCCGAAATTTCAAATACCGACGTCTCTGCAAAATCAATAATATCGTCGACATCACCGCGGTCTTCAAAGCACCGTTTGGTGATGGCGTTGGCCTTCTCAATCAGGCGTCTAAGGGAGGCTTTGTCAGCCACGATTTTTGCGTAATGTTGGGCATTGACGGCTACGGGGACTGCGTCGACCAAACGCGCCAGGTAGCTGGCTCCCCCGACCGCGTCCAGATGGCCCTTTTCCTTCAGATTGTTGACCAGGGTCACCAGGTCAACGGGTTCACCCCGATCGAATAAATCCATGATAGCTGCAAATATTTTTTGATGGGCGCTTCGATAGAAATCAGCAGCTGAAAGAATTTCAACTACATCCAGCAGGGTATTATTATCGACCAGGATGGCGCTGAGCAGGGATTCTTCCGCCTCGATGCTTTGGGGGGGCAGGTGATAAAGCGATGGATCCTTTTGGCTTTGCGATTGTCGATCCGCCATAAGTTCTAACCTGCGAAATTTTAATATAATCCGTCGTAACGGTTGCAGCGGGCACGGCCCGATTCGAGGCCGTGCTTAGGCCCAAAGGCCTGTTTGCTGCCTTTCAATACACACTCTTGCACCAATTGTAAATGTCAAATTATTCCGGAACAATTTCAACGCTTATTTCGGGCTCAACCTCTTTGTATACCCGGATGGGAACCTTATAGGACCCGACTGATTTGATGGGTTCTTTCAGAAGAACCATGCGCTTTTCAATCACGACGTCCTGCTTGGCCAGCGCGTCGATGATATCGCGCACTGAAATGGATCCGTAAAGTCGGTCTTCCTCGCTAACCTTGGCGGCAATCGTAACCGACACGCTTTCCAATCGCTGAGCCATTTCTTCGGCGATTTTACGTTCCTTGGCGATTTGCAGTTCGAATTTGGTGCGGTCACGCTCCAGCATCTTGCGATTTTGAGGTGTTGCCGGCACCGCTTTGTTCTGGGGCAAAAGATAGTTGCGGGCGTAACCGTCTGCCACGCGAACCTCACTGCCAATGATACCCAGAGAATCAATGGTTTCTTTTAGTATGACCTTCATGTTTTAACCTCCATGTCATGCGTGCAGGTAAATCTTTTTAAAGAGAAAATGTTACCGATCGGCAACAGATGGTTTCGTTGCATCACAATTTTATTTTTTCCAATTTTCGGAAGTTGGCCCACACATCGATAAAACCGATCGCAATGACGACCAGCAATACCTCCTGCAAAACGAGCAATGCATATAATATGATCTTGGCAAAGCGCGGAACTTTCTTTTTTTCAAAAAAGAACGAAACGATAGCAATGCCCTGGAAAAAATAGATCATCATCAAAGCGATCAAGCCGTTGAGGCCGATTATCTTGGTCATGTCATCGGGGATCAGAATTAGCAATCCACAGCCAATGACCCCCCACACCAAAAAGTCAGGAGCCCGCCAAACATTCAACATGCCGTACTCCGGATACGGCATCTGTCTGCTTTTCAGCAGCGTTCTGCCCAGCAACAGGTTAATCCATATAATAAAAAACGTTGATGTGATCACCAAAGCCGGCAGAATTCTGATGACTATTTTTTGAATCTCATCGAGGAACTGCGTAAAGTCCGGAATGTTTTCCGCAGGCAAGCCCATGTTTCGGTACAACGCCAACAGGAATTCCCGGTTATAAGTCACCGACCGGGCAAATTCATCGTACAGGTCATGACCGCTTGCAGCGCTAAACAAGATAAAACAAAAAGCGCCGCCGAAAAAAACCAGGCCGGCCGTTATGAGCATGGTTTTTTCGATTGAGATTTGAGATCCAAACAGCTCCCCCAGGCTAAACCCGATGATGAGCAACACCGCTACGAACGCGATGTCAAACGGGAACGTGTTCATTACGATCACCATCATCACCAGTGCAATGATGGGGATCAGGGCACCGATGGTTCTGCCCAGCTTAATGCGATAGTAGAGTATCGGCAACGGGAGTAGCAGGCTGCAGAAAATTCCGAAAATCGGAATTATTAATGAAGCAGCCAATATCAGGCAGGTGATCAAGACACCATT
>JASFGN010000113.1:0-7635 GCA_050123735.1 Desulfobacterales bacterium
CTTGGCGTGCAGGTCAAGAACCGATTCACCGGTGGAAAACCGCTCCTGCGCAACCATGGTCTGCAGCTTTTTGATGTGGTTCTGGTTAAGAGCATTGAATTTCAAAACAGCCTCCTGTATATGTGACATGCGGTTTCAGAAATGTTTTGCTCTCTGAATAAGACTTGACTTCACTGTGTAACCTATATAGGAAAGAATATCAAAACAAAAAATGAATTGCATTCAGTCCGCGCTCAAAAGCGAATTCATCGTTTTCGCGGTATGATGTCAAGCAGTCACGCCTGTCAACTTTCAACGCCCAAAAGGAAGGAGGGTCATGATGAAAAAAAATACGCTTTTCGTCATTTTAACATTGGTGGTGGGCCTTTTTGCCATTTCAATGTTTCTGCTGCCGGCCAATGCTTTGGCAAAGAACATCAAAGTGGGAGTCATTGACTGTTACAGCGGTCCCGCTGCCTTTTTCGGCAATGATGCCCTCAACGGGTTTAAACTGGCTTTAAAAGAAATAAACGCCGAAGGTGTTCTGGGCAACAAAATTGAGTTTACCACCCGCGATTCAAAATTTAAAGTCGACCTGGCGCTGAATTTTGCCAAAGAACTGGTTCTGCGTGAAAATGTGGATATTCTGGTGGGTACCATCAACAGCGGTGCCGCGTTGGCCATATCAGAAGCGGTGGCCAAAAGGGAAAAGGTGCCGTTTATAGCCTGGATTTCCAAAAGTGAGAATATCACCGGCAAAAAAGGGCATCGCTATGTGTTCTCGGCCGGTGAAAATACCGCCATGGCCGGCAAGTCCGGCGGTGTGGCCCTGGCCGCCAAGCCCTATGTCACCTACTGGATTGCCGGCGACGACTATGAATACGGGCATGCAATTGCCGATGCCGCCTGGAGAAACCTCAAAGAGCGAAAACCTGAAGTGCAGGTCATCGGTAAATCCTGGTGGAAGGTCGGTGAACCCGATCTGGTTCCCTACGTCACAGCGATCATGGCCGCCAAACCGGATGCGGTCATCTTTGCCACCGGAGGTGCCAGCATGGTCAATATCATGAAGACCATCAAGGCCACCGACATGGCCGACAAAATGGGGATTTACATTCACAGCGCCACCGATTATGCCGTCTTAAAGCCGCTGGGAATGAATGCGCCCGAAGGTGTTATGGGAACCATCGACTATCACTTTTATTATCCGGATATTTCCGCCAACCGTCGTTTTGTCGATGCCTATAAAGCTGCTTATGACAGCCCGCCCGGTTTTCCTGCCTTTCAGGCCTATATCACGGCGCATTTTATCGCCGAAGCTTATAAAAAGGCCGGTTCCCTGGATACCGAAAAATTTATCGATGCCCTCGAAGGTTTACAGATACAAAGCCCGGCGGGCAGGATTGAAATGCGCGCCTGCGATCACCAGGCCATTCTGCCGATGAATTTTGGGGTAACCAAGCTCTCGCCCGAATATGGTTTTGCCATTGCTACGGATATTCTTACCCTGCGGGGAGCGGAGGTGATGCCCACCTGCCAGGAGATCATGGAGGCCAGAGGCCAATAAAACCAATTTGATTCCATTTGCCCGCTTGCCATCATTGACGGAGTCAGGGTTCTGTTCAGAGGTTGCGAAGATTGAACAGGACCCTGACCCACAGTGCAGCGGGGGGCATGTCATTTGGCAATGGAGTGCTGGCGTATTGGCCGAAATAATATGACGCTATTTTAAACCCAGCATTTCATTATTCCAACATTCCTGTTCTGATCTGCATCTATTGCGTTTTAACTGAATAGGCCTGTCTAAATGTGGACTGTTGCAAGGAACCTTTGCCATGGAAGGTGCACAGGCAATAACTTTATCGGCTTTGAGCATTACATTTCTGGTGGGACTGAGCCGAGCCATGATTTTGTTTATCGTAACTTCAGGCTTGAGCTTTGTACTGGGGGTACTGCGGGTCCCAAACGTGGCGCACGGCTCCCTTTACATGATCGGCGCCTTTGCTGCTTATAGCATTTCAACCCTGTTTGGCGGCGGCTCACTCGGATTCTGGCTGGCCCTGATTTTCGCACCGCTGGTAGTGGCGCTCATCAGCCTGATTGCCGAACGGACGCTGTTCTGTCATCTCTACAAGCGCGAGCACCTGATGCTGCTGCTGTTTACCTTTGCCCTAATGCTGATCCTGGGCGATCTTACCAAAATGACCTGGGGAGCCGATTACCGTTCGATTATGGCACCCACATTTCTTCAGGGCTCTGTTTCTATTCTTGGTTCACCGTTTCCCAAATACAATCTGTTTCTATTGGTCATCGGCCCGCTGGTGGCCATCGGCCTGTGGCTGTTTTCCAACAAAACCAAAATGGGCAAAATTGCCCGCGCTGCCGCCGTGGATATGGAAATGGTCGGTGCCATCGGCATCAATGTCAGCTGGG
Source organism: Desulfobacterales bacterium (assembly GCA_050123735.1). GTDB lineage: Bacteria > Desulfobacterota > Desulfobacteria > Desulfobacterales > JAHEIW01 > JAHEIW01. The sequence continues at coordinate 2,413 of JASFGN010000113.1, forward strand.
TGTTTGCGTTTGCATTCGTGCTGGGCTGTCTGCTGGCCGGACTGGGAGGCGCCCTTGTCGCGCCGACTATCAGTGTGACCATTGGCATGGATCATAACATCATCATCGAGGCCTTTTTAATCGTTACCATCGGCGGATTGGGAAACATGTGGGGCGCTATGGTCGGCTCACTGATTTTCGGCATCACCCAATCCTTCGGCGTGTTGTTCTGGCCGCAGTTTGCCATTGTGTTCCCCTATCTGGCGGTGGTGATCATTTTAACCCAAAAACCGACCGGTATGCTGAAGTCGGTATGGTAGGATGACGTCCCAGAAATAGATAATAAAATGAGAGCGGGGCGAAATTAACGCTCCTCACTGTGGAACGCGCGCCATTTTGATCCGAGAGACAGGGTGGATTATTCCTGGGATACACGCATAAAAGTGGTTTCAAAACCTCTTCTAGAAAGGAACTGGGTTGTTTAACACGATGCTCCGGAAAAAATCATTCGGCATCAGTATTCTTATTTTTGGGATTCTGCTGCTGGCGCCTGCATTTCTGTCGAGATTTTACATTTACTTTCTGGCTGTTATTTTTGTAACCGCCCTGCTGGCCATGAGTTTAAATTTATGCGTGGGCCATGGCATGCTGTTTCAATTTCACCACGGGGTCTTTTACGGTGTGGGCGCCTATACAGCCGGATTGTTATTGGCCAAAACTTCCCTGCCGTGGTGGATGGCCTTTGTCGCAGGGCCCCTGGCGGCCGCCCTGGCGGGATTGCTGATCGGTATGTTCTGCATTCGCCTGAACAGACTGTATTTCGGTATGCTGCAGATCTCTCTGGGATCTTTGATCTGGGCCATTGCATTTCGCTGGTACGACCTTACCGGCGGTGACGACGGCATCCACGGCATCCCCATTCCTGAATTTATTGCATCCACAACCAGTTCTTATTTTTTTGTTTTAATCGTTACCGGCATTTGCCTATTCCTGATGTTTCTAATCTTAAAATCGCCCTTCGGCTCCACCCTGCAGGCCATTCGCGACAACCCCGAGCGCTGTGCGGCCGTCGGCATCCATGTCCGCCGCCACCAGCTGATAACCATTGTCCTCGCCACATTATTTGGAGGGGTGGCCGGCGTCCTTTTTATCATCGTGGAAGGATCCATTTTCCCGGATCTGCTTTTCTGGACGTTGTCGCTTGAAATATTTATCATGTGTCTGCTGGGAGGATGGTTTACATTTGCCGGTCCCATCTTAGGCGCTGCCATCATCGTATCCCTGCGCACCTTCGTCGGCACCTACACGGAATACTGGACCCTCATCTTAGGCGTGATTTTAATACTGCTAATATTCTTTCTGCCAGAGGGCATCATGGGCTATAATTACCGGCAACTGTTTCGATCGCGTGCAATCGAAAACCAAGTGGAGTAAATCGATGCTTCGCGTGACAAATTTACATAAGGCATTTAATGACTTTAAAGCTGTAGACGGTGCCAATCTAAGCATCCAAAAAGGACAGCTGGTAGCGGTGATCGGCCCCAACGGAGCGGGCAAAACCACTTTGTTCAATCTGATTTGCGGGCAACTGCATCCCGACAAGGGCAAGATTCTATTTGCAGATGAAGACATCGGTAAATTACCGCCCCATGTCATCTGTCGTAAAGGCATCGCCCGCTCCTTTCAGATTGCCAATATTTTTCCGCGACTTTCCGTCTTTCGCAATGTGCAGGTCTCGGTTCTTTCCCAGCAAAGACTCAGTAACAAACTGTTCCATCCGGCTGCTCAACTGGCCGTGGACGAAACCAACCACATCCTGGAAAGCGTCGGCCTTTTGGACAAAAAAATGGACCTGGCCGGTTCACTATCCCATGGAGACAAACGCATTCTGGAGATTGCCATTGCCCTGGGAAATGAGCCGGAGTTGCTGATCCTGGACGAACCTACCGCCGGTATGTCTCCGGATGAAACCACTACCACCATGGCCTTGATTCAACGCCTCGCCGCCGAGCAGGGCCTGACCATTTTATTTTGCGAGCATGATATGGAAGTTGTCTTTGGTGTAGCGCAGAGCATCATGGTCATGCAGCAGGGGAAGACGATTGTTCAGGGCGACCCCCAGACGGTGCGACAAAACGCTGATGTCCAACAAGCCTATTTAGGAGATGAATGATGCTCGAAGTTGAAAGTATTCACACCTACTACGGCTTGAGTCACATTCTTTTTGATGTGTCTTTGAAGGTAAAGGCGGGGCAGGTCGTTTGTCTGCTGGGCCGCAACGGCGCCGGCAAGACCACCACCTTCAGAAGCATTATGGGCTTGAACCCGCCATCCCGCGGACAAATCCACTTTAACGATATCGATATAACCGGCACGCCGCCTTACAAACTGGTCCGGCAAGGCATGGGTTGGGTTCCTGATGATCGCCGTATCTTTGCCGATCTGACCGTCGGTGAGAATCTGGAAATTGCCGAGCGCAAAAGCACGACGGGAGAGCAATGGGACAAACAGAAAGTTTACGACCTGTTTCCGGCCTTGAAGGAAATGGACAGCCGCAGGGGGGGCCTGCTAAGCGGCGGCGAGCAAAAAATGCTGGCCATCGGGCGGGCGCTGATGACCAATCCACAGTTTCTGTTGCTGGATGAGCCCACTGAAGGATTGGCGCCGGTACTGGTCAAAACCCTGGGCGAGCGCATCCGAAAGCTCAAAGAAGTCGGTTTGACGGTTCTGCTGGCCGAACAAAACGTGAAATTTACGCTGAGGTTAAGCGATTACGGCTACATTATCGACAACGGTCGCATTTGCTACCAGGGGCCGGTTGATGAACTGGTTGACAATGAAGAAGTCAAACATATCTGCGGCATCTAAGTTTTCATTTCAGAAATGGCCATTTTTCACTTCTGAAATAAAAACTAAATATTCAAATAAAAGAAATCTTCGGCAGGAAAAAGATGGAAGAGAAAAAGGTTTTTCAAACCGATAGGGCGGCGGTGACCGGCGGGCCCTATTCACAGGCCGTCATCCATAATGGAATTATCTACGTCTCCGGACAGGGGGCGGTGGATCCGCAGACCAATGAGATCAAGCTGGGTAGCGTGGAGCAGGAAGCCCAACTGGCACTTGAGAACCTGCGTATCATTTTGCAGGACGCCGGATCATCATTGGATAAGGTCCTGACGGTAACCGTCTTCCTGCTGGACATCGAGGAATATGCGCGCTTTAATGCCGTTTACAAAAAATATTTTGTAGAAAACCGCCCGGCGCGAACCTGCATTCAGGCCGGCAGTCTGCCTTTCAACACACGGGTCGAAATCACAGCGACAGCCTATATCTAATCTTCAATCGGTTTCAAAAAGGCAGCCGAAAAACATGGAGGATATATGCCTGAAACTTCAAACGCAGAAAAACTTGGCCAACTGCGAAACACGTTCATCCCGGCGGGACATGCCAGCACGACAAACCTTTATGTCGAGTCGGCCAGCGGTGCGCTTATCCGGGATATGCAAGGACAAGAGTATATTGATTTCGCCGGCGGCATCGCCGTCATGAACGTGGGGCATAGCCATCCAAAAGTCGTCGCTGCGATCAAGGATCAGGCCGAAAAATTTACCCACACCTGCTTTATGGTCAATCCTTATGAACCGGCCGTGCGACTGGCTGAAAAACTTTGCCATGTCACCCCGGGCGGCTTTCCCAAAAAGGCGCTGTTCGTCAATAGCGGGGCCGAAGCGGTTGAAAACGCCGTCAAGATCGCCCGCTACTACACCAAAAGGCCGGCCATTATTGTGTTCGAAAATGCCTACCATGGTCGCACCCTGCTGACCATGACCATGACCAGCAAGGTCAAGCCCTATAAATTCGGTTTCGGCCCTTTTGCGCCGGAGGTCTACCGCATGCCCTTCGGTGATGTCATCGGACCTGAAAAGCTGCATGACTTTTTCATTAAACATGTCAACCCCGAGGCCGTGGCCGCGGTGGTGGCCGAGCCGGTCCAGGGTGAGGGCGGATTTATCGCCCCGCCGCCCGGCTATTTCCAGCAACTGGTGAACATCTGTCACGACAACGGCATCCTGTTTGTGGCCGATGAAATTCAAAGCGGCATGGGACGCACCGGTAAAATGTTTGCCATCGAGCACTGGGATGTGGAACCCGACCTGATGACCGTCGCCAAGAGCCTGGCCGCCGGCATGCCATTGAGCGCGGTGGTCGGCCGACAGGAGATTATGGACGCCGTCCATCCGGGCGGGTTAGGCGGAACCTATGGCGCCAACCCACTCGCCTGCCGGGCCGCTTTGGCGGTGCTCGACATTTTTGAAGAAGAAAACCTGTTGTTAAAAGCGCAGGCCCTGGGCGAGAAACTCAAAGCCCGCTTTGAAAGATGGCAGGAACAATTTGACATGATCGGTGAAATCCGCGGCCTGGGTGCCATGCTGGGCCTGGAGCTGGTCAAAGGTTCGGAAAAACAACCGGCAACCGAAGAAGCCAAGCAGCTGGTCAACGAATGCCTCAAAATGGGGCTGGTGATATTAACATGCGGCAGCTACGGCAATATCGTTCGCATATTGGCCCCGCTTGTGATCAGCGACGCCCAGCTGGAAAAAGGCCTGGCCATATTGGAAGAGGGGCTCGGTAAAGTTTTCCCCTGACACCCTGAAATTATTCATTCAGAAGTTTTCTTTTTGGATTCGGCTTCATCCGGGGCAGAAGGCATCACCCCCGGCAACATATCCTGAAACGCCAGCCCGTAAATGTCCCATATCGTCACAAACAGGGCCGCAACAATCGGCCCGATGATGATGCCCACCACGCCGAACATGATGATGCCACCCAGGGTTCCGAATAGAATCATGAGTTCGTGCATCTGTGTGTCGCGGCCCACCAGAATGGGGCGCAGCAGATTATCGATACTGCCGACCACCGCCGCACAGAACACGCCCAGCCCGATGGCTTTGGCCAGGTGTCCGGTGGCGGCCAGGATAATAACGGCCGGCCCCCACACCAGAGCCGTACCGATACCGGGGATAAAGGACAGCACCGCCATGACGGTGCCCCAGAAGACCGCACTGTCAATCCCCACAACCGCAAAGGCCGCTCCGGCCAGTGCACCCTGCAGGATGCCGATCACCGCGGTGCCCTTGAGGGTGGCACGGGTGACCGAAGTGAATTTGTCCAGCATGCGGCGCTCATCCTGATCTTCCAGCGGCAGATAATACAGAATTTTATGAATTAATTTATCGCCGTCCA
>JASFGN010000114.1:0-7626 GCA_050123735.1 Desulfobacterales bacterium
ATTTTTTTTATACCTTTATGGTTTACATGGGGCTGCCGGCCATCCCTGCCTTTATCGGTGTGATGGCCTGTGCCGCCCTGCTGGGCTTTGCGGTCGAGCGCCTCGTATTGCGGCACATGCTCGGGCAGCCCACCATCAGCATTGTCATGGTGACCATCGGTCTCAGCTCAATTCTGATGGGCATTGCCGAAATGCTATGGGGCTCCGATTTTCGCAGTTTTCCGGCGATTGTGCCCCGGGCCCCGCTGATTGTCGGTGATATCGTTGTGCGCTCCAACCTGTTTTACGGCTTTGTGCTGGCGGTGGTGGTGGTGATCGTCTTTGCCCTGCTGTTCAAATACGCCAAAGTCGGCATCGCCATGCGCGCTACGGCCGCAGATCAGAGCGCCTCCTTTTCGATGGGCATCAACGTCAAGGCCATGTTTACCCTTTCATGGGCGTTCGGGGCTGTTGCCGCCACCCTGGGCGGCATCATCATCGGCAACATCGGCGGCGTGCACCCCACCCTGGGCCATATCGGCCTTAAAATATTTCCGGTGGTGATCCTGGGCGGTCTGGACTCCATCGGCGGCGCCGTGCTGGCGGGCTTTATTATGGGCATCATCGAAAATCTGGCCGGCGGCTACCTGGATCCCTATTTTCAAGGCGGCGTAAAAGATGTCGCCCCGTTTGTCGTGCTGGTGCTGATTCTGTTGATCAAACCCTACGGTCTTTTCGGCAAAGAAGAAATCGAAAGGCTCTAAATAACGTATGCGCATCGGAGATTTCAAAGACAGCTATGTCGCTGATGAAGCGGTCTTTAAAACGCCCACGGTTCGTTTCTGGCTGGGTATTTTGTTTGTGGCCCTTTTGATATTTCCCTTTGTGGCCGGCAACTACTGGCTGTACATGGCCAACCTGGTGGGGGTGGCCATCGTGGCGGCGGTGGGCCTCAACATCCTGACCGGTTTTGCCGGACAGATCTCACTGGGGCATGCCGCTTTTGTTGGCATCGGGGCTTACACCGCAGCGATTTTAACGACCCGCCTGGGGCTGCCCTTTCTGCTGTGCCTGCCGTTATCCGGGTTGTCGGCGGCCTTTTTCGGCCTGATCGTCGGCGGGCCCTCGATGCGCATGAAGGGGCTGTATCTGTGTATCGCCACGCTGGCCGCCCAGGTGATTTTCGAGTTTATTTTCGTGCACTGGGAATCGATGACCGGCGGCATTCGGGGCATCAACCTGCCCGCACCCTCCATACTGGGGGTTTCACTGGATAATGAATTCAAGTTTTATTTTGTGACCCTGGCGGTGGTGGTCATCTGCGTGACAGCGGCGCGCAATATTTTTCGCACCCGGGTCGGGCGCGCCTTTATCGCCATCCGCGACCGCGATATTTCAGCCGAGTTGATGGGCATCAACCTGTTTCGCTTCAAGATGTACGCCTTCGGCATCAGCTCCTTTATGGCCGGTGTGGCCGGGTGTCTGTGGGTTAACTTCTTGAGAACCGTGACCCCGGAGCATTTTCCGCTGATGGAAAGTATCCGCTATCTGGCCATGATTATCGTCGGCGGGCTGGGCAGCATACTGGGGGCCATTTTCGGCGCCATCTTTATGACCCTGATGCCTGAAATACTCAAAAACACCCTGGGCCTGCTGGTCGACGCTTTCCCGCAGGCCATGGGCTATCTGTTTCCGCTGCAGCAGGTTGTTTTCGGTCTATTGATTGTAGTTTTTCTGGTTTTCGAGCCCCACGGCCTGGCTGAAATGTGGCGCCGGCTGAAGGATTATTTTCGCCTGTGGCCTTTTGAGTACTAGTGTGCCGTACTAAGATGTAATTGCCAAAATGGACGTCGGTCATGTCATTTCCTGACAGGCGCTATGAACATCAAAGTACCGGTGCCCCGATATTTGGGATTCGACCTGCGCATAGTTGAATCCAATTGCTTTGGTGCCCACCGTCCCAAATATCGGGTCACGGTTTTGCGCGCTGGTTTATCATGGGCATATCGCCTGTCAGAAAATAACATGTCCGCCTCGCAACTTGAGCGCAGGCAAGCGCTGATTGGGATCGACCTCGAAACGGACCACATTGTAAATTACTTCTGGGAAATGATAATAGAGGCCATTTCAAAACCCCTGAAACCCATAACCCAACAGAAAGGAGTCAGTCATGAAACACGCGAGAATCTTTTTGGTACTGACGTTGATGCTGTGCTTTGTCGGAGCGGCGGGACTGGTGTTGGCCGAAGATGTCATCAAGGTGGGCGCCTGCCAGCCGATCACCGGGCGTTTCGCATTTGCCGGTAAGCACATCAACCAGGGATTGATGGATTCTTTAAATTATGCCAACGAGCAGGGCGGTGTGGGCGGCAAAATGTTCAAGTACATCTATGAAGACACCGGTTACGACCTCCAGCGGGCTATTGCTTCTTTCAAAAAGATCATGGCCCAGGAACAGCCGCCGATTATGTACGGCGAGTCCACCGGCCAGGGAAAGGCCCTGGCGCCCGAAATCAACAGCCGTTACAAGGTGCTCTACGGGTCCACCAGTTTTTCAGAAGAGCTCAGCATCCGGGAGAAAAATCCCTATATGTTCGTTAGCGGGCCGACGTACGCCCAGCAGTTCGGTGTCCTGTTGAAATACATCGCCGACAACCCCAAGAAAAAAGGCGTACCGCCCAAAGTGGCCTTCTTTTACAGCGATACCGAATTCGGGAGTGACCCGATTCCGTATGCCCGCAAGCTGTCCAAAGAGCTGGGTATCGAGGTGGTCGCCGAAGAAGTCACCAAGGTCGGGGCCGTGGATGTCACCAGCCAGCTGCTCGATCTGAAGCGCAAACAGCCCGACTACTGCATATTCCAGGGCTACGTGGTCTCACCCATACCGGAAGTGATCACAGGCGCCAAGGATTTCGGTCTGGACATCACCTTTATGGGCACGTTCTGGGCCATGAGCAAGATGCTGCTCGACAAGCTGGGCCCGGACGGGGAAGGCTATATGGGTGTGATGCCTTACGCTTACTGGTACCAGGAGGACGTGCCCATGATCAAGACCATCCAGGCGTATAATCAAAAACACAACCCGGATGTGACCTATCAGCCCAACTCTTACATGCAGGGCTGGTTCACCGGCATGGTTTTCGTCAAGCTGGCCCAGATCTGCCATGAAAAAGGCCTGCCGATCACCGGCGATAATTTGAAAAACGCCATCCCGCTGATCCAGAAATGGGATACCGGCGGCCTGGCCGGCGTGGTCAGCTTCGGCAACAGTAACGCCACCGCCATGGGAAAGGTCTTCAGTGCGAAGGGCGGCAAGTTTGAGCCGGTGTCGGATTGGATTTATCTTGATTAGTGTTAAGTGAAGCCAGGTCCGGAAGCATTTTTGCTTCCGGACTGGTTGACACACCCCTGCATCAATCAGGATGAGAAGCCGTTTCAAAACCCCTTTTCTGCTGGTTTGCGGCTTCTTGAAAACAATTTGGCGACTTAATTATATCACAGGAGGACGGTTTGACGCCCATACTGGAGGTCAACAATATCGAGGTGATCTACAACAATGTAATCCTGGTATTAAAGGGCCTTTCGATACAGGTGCCGCAGGGCGCCATTGTGGCGCTGCTGGGTTCCAACGGCGCGGGCAAATCCACCACGCTTAAGGCGATCAGCGGGCTGCTGCCCCTGGAAGACGGCGAGATTACCGAAGGCAGCATTTATTACCGGGGGCAGTCTCTGGCGGGCCTGGCCCCGCACCAGATTGTGCGCCGCGGTATTTTTCAAATCATGGAAGGCCGGCACATTTTCGAGGATCTCAGCGTGGAGGAGAATCTGGTCTGCGGGGCTTATACCCGTAAAGACCGCAGCGGCGTCAGTCGCGACCTGGATAAGTGCTTTGCCTATTTTCCGGTCTTAAAAAAGCGTCTGAAGCAGACCGCCGGTTATTTAAGCGGCGGCGAGCAGCAGATGCTGGCCATCAGCCGTGCGCTTCTGGCCCAGCCCCAGCTGATGATGCTCGACGAGCCGTCCATGGGCCTGGCCCCCTTGCTGGTCGATGAGATTTTTGAGATCATTCGCCGGATCAACCAAAATGAGGGCACCACCATGTTGCTGGTTGAACAAAATGCCCAGATGGCGCTGGCGATCAGCTCTTACGGCTATATCATGGAAAACGGCCGGGTGGTTCTGGACGGACCGGTGGATGTTTTGCTCAACGATCGCGACGTGCAGGAGTTTTACATGGGCGTGGGTCATGCCGACGGCAAGACCAGCTACCGCGATGTCAAGCACTACAAGCGGAGGAAACGATGGTTGAGCTGAGCGGTAAGACCCTGATGCAGTCATTCCTGGAGCGGGTCGCCGAGCGCGGCCGGCAGATCGCCCTGCGGGAAAAGGACTTCGGCATCTGGCAAACCGTCACCTGGAATGAATACCGTTCGCATGTGAAGCACTTTGCGCTGGGGCTGGTGCAATTGGGATTCAAACGGGGCGATCACCTCTCGATCATCAGTGAGAATTGCTGCGAGTGGTTGTACGCCAGCCTGGGCTGCATCAGTGTAGGCGGTGTGCCCCTGGGGGTCTACCCTACCAGTCCCTACCCGGAAGTGCACTACGTCGTCAAGCACTCCGATTCGGTGGTCGTGGTCTGCGAGGATCAGGAGCAGACCGATAAGGTTCTGGAAGTCTTACATGATCTTCCAGAGCTTAAAAAGATCGTCGTCAAAGACATGAAGGGCCTGAGAAACTACCCCAAAGACAACATCATCTCCTTTAAAGCCGTGGAGGCCCTGGGCCGGGAGCTGGACCAGGAGCAACCGGATCTTTTTGAGTGCGAGGTGCAAAAAGGCCGGGCCGAGGATGTCTGCATGATGATTTACACGTCGGGCACCACCGGTCTGCCCAAAGGGGCCATGGTCAACCACCGCAACATAGAGGCCACCACCCTGGCGACATCCGAGGCGCTGGAAGCGAATGAAACGGACGGTGTGGTTTCCTATCTGCCGCTTTGTCATGTCGCCGAGCAGATCTTCAGCCTGTATCTGCCGATTCATCTGGGGATCACGGTCAATTTTGCCGAAAGTGTGGCCACCATCCAGAGCGATTTAAGAGAGATTGCTCCGACCGTTTTTCTGGGTGTTCCCCGCATCTGGGAAAAGCTCCAAAGCTCCATTACCGTCAAAATAAAGGATTCCAGCTGGCTGAAACGCTGGTTCTTTAAACGCTGCATGGCCATTGGCTACCGGGTCTGTGACCGGCACTTGGCCAAAAAGAAAATCGGCCCGGGCCTGAAACTGGGCTGGTGGCTCGGCTACGGGCTGATGTTTCGGGCGCTGCAAAACTACGTGGGACTTCGCAAAGTGCGCCTGTGTTTTTCAGCGGCCGCCAAGGTCAGCCCGGAAGTGCTGCGTTTTTTTCACGCGATCGGCATTCAGGCCAAGGAAGGCTATGGCATGACCGAGTGCACCGGTCTTTCTTTTATCCACATGGGCGATGACATCAAGCTCGGCACGGTGGGCAGGCCGATCAGCTGCATCGAATACCAGATCGGGGTGGACGGGGAGCTGATGAAGCGCGGGCCCAGTGTCTTTGTCGGCTATTATAAAAATCCCGAGGCCACCGAAAAAACCGTTGTGGATGGATGGCTTCTGACCGGCGATATCGCCGAGGTGGATGCGGACGGGCACGTGTCCATCGTCGACCGCAAGAAGGATATTCTAATTACCTCGGGAGGTAAAAATATCGCTCCGTCGCTGCTGGAAAACGAGTTAAAAGTCAGCCCCTACATCAAAGAAGCCATTATACTCGGTGATGGCCGAAAATTCGTTTCTGCATTGATTCAAATCGACTTTGAAAATACGGGCAAGTGGGCCTCCGATCAACGCCTGCCGTACACCAATTTCAAATCGTTGGCCAGCCTACCGGAGGTCCGCCGGATGATTCAGCAGGAGGTGGACCAGGTCAACGAGCGCTTTGCCCGGGTGGAGAATGTGCGCAAGTTCTTGCTTCTGACCAAAGAGCTTGATCACGATGACGATGAAATGACGGCCACCATGAAGGTCAGGCGTGCCAATATCTATGAGAAATTTGCGCAGGAGATCGAACACATTTACGGAAAGGAAGAATCGGGTATTTAACCTGTCTATCCGTATGCAAGAGATATAAACAAGTCGTGTAAGAGAATTTCGGCGGAGCGGGCCTTCGATGCCGGCTCAGGTTCGAATAGCTATTTCACTTTTATGGCGACCATCGTTACGTCGTCATGCGGCTCTTCGGATTGGATGAACTCATCCAGCCGCAGGTTGATGCGCTCGACGATCTTTTCGGCCGGAAAATGAGCGCTCTCTTTGAGGGCGGATTCCAGGCGGGATTGATCAAACAGGCGCTGGCTCGGATTCATGGCCTCGGTGATACCGTCCGAGTAAAGCAGCAGGACATCCCCGCTTTTAGCCGGTATGGATTTTTCCTCGAGGCATGATGAAAACCCCATGTCCCGGTCGATGCCCAGGCAAACGCCGCTGGTTTTGAGGGGCTCGATGGTCTGGGTCCGGGCGAAATAATATAGCGGCCAGTTGTGGCCGGCCCGCGCAATGGTCAAGGCCTTTTTTCCGGATTCAAAAAAGGCGATGACCGCCGTAATAAAATCGCCTTCGCGCAAACGCCTGCAGATCAGATGATTCAAGTCATTTAAGATCGTCGCGGGTGAGGTGCTCTGCTCTGAAAGCGACTCAAACATGCTCTGAATGTGGGCGGCGTATAGCGCCGCCGGTATGCCTTTGCCGGCGACATCGCCCAGGATGCTCAGCATCTGGTTGTCATTGCGTTTGACGACATTGAAAAAATCACCGCCCACGATTTTAGCCGGCCTGGAAGAAAAAGAGATGGACAGCCCCGGAAACTCCGGCAGCTGCTTGGGCTCCAAACTGACCTGGATTTCGCGTGCGATTTCAAGCTCATCGCGGGTGGTCAATTTGTCGGCCAGCTCCAGGGCCAGCAGCAAATTTAAGATAATAAAAGCGCACAGGATCCACAAACCTTTCGCGGCGATCATACCGATGACAAAACCGCAGAAACTGAGGCCATAGAAAAAGCGGCGCGCCGGCGTCAGCTGCATCAAAAAACTCATGAAGATTTCTTTGAAGGCGTTTATTTTTGATTTTAAGGACTTTTTCTCAAGCGGCCCGTCATCGAGCGTGGTTTTTTCCTTGTAATAGGTTAAGGCTTCCAGCGTGTCTTTGTGCAGCAACCGCTCGATTTCCCTGCGGCTCATCCCGGTGGTGTACAACCGGAAAAAATCCCGGGCCTTTTGTATCTTGCCATCAAAAAATGATCGTATCCGTTTGACACCCATGGCTTTTACTTTTAGTTGTGCGGTTCTTCAGTGATAAGCAAAACTTGAATGGGTTTTTTGCCTTGAACCAGCATACAGGCGAAGGTACATAAGTTCATCGGATTTAGCAAGCGCAATTCAGGTAGGACGGGATGGAAAATGCAGGTAATCTGTTTTGGCAAACAACTAGAACCTGTCTCAAAAATAGTGGATCACGTCAAAGAGCAAGGCAACGGCCGATCCGCCGTCGCCCGCTGATAAGCAGCGGGCTATGGCGGGACAAGCGACAAAGCGCAGCATACACGGTCGTATGTGAGCATTTGGAG
>JASFGN010000115.1:0-7573 GCA_050123735.1 Desulfobacterales bacterium
CGCTCTGTCGCCTATCAAACCGATGGTTGCATGAACACCAATGCCTGTGCCAATGCAGCGGCCGAATTGATTGAAGACCGGGATATCGAAACTGCCTGGGAGCTAACGCCTGAAGATGTGATCGATTACCTGGAAACCCTGCCTGTAGAACATTTTCATTGTGCCGAGCTGTCGGTAGGCGCCCTGTATCGGGCCTTAAGAAATTATCAGGACAATCAGCGCGCGCCTTGGAAAAAACTGTATCCGTGCAAATGACCCACCTCGATCGGCAGTCGCAGGCATCTTTATCAGATCTGCCAAAAAATTGCTTCGTCGCCAGGCGCCTCGCAATGACATATGATCGGAACAAAGTTTTGACAACTGCAATTAAGGGGCGGGCAAATACCCACCCCTGCTGCGTTGCTTAAGCGCTGACCACTTCCGTTTGCAACTCATTTTAAGATTCATCGACCGGCTTTTGTTCCAGTTCATCGATTCGCCGGTTGACGGCATCCAGGGAGTCCTTCAGAAAATCGGCCTCATTGCGCAGCGCCACGATTTCTGCAGCGCTATCAACCGCAGCAACAGGGCCGGCAACTGCTGGAACCCATCCGTATCCCCGACCAAAACCGCGGCGCCATCCCCTGCCGCGGCCGAATCCACCGCGAAATCCAAAGCCGCCGCCGCCGTAACCGCCGATAAACGCTCTGGCATCCCGCGCGGTTGCGGCATTGCAAAGGCCCCTTCTGCCGCCGGTCATGGGGCCGGCGCCCATGGGACCGCTTCGATCAAATCCGGGCATTTGAATCACCTCCTTTGGAATTGTTTGTCAGTTAATCAGTGAGGCGAGCCGCGGGACTTTCTTCTTTTTCCTCCCCCTTGACGGCCTGCGACGAGCCGTTCGGCGCTGAGCTCATGGCCGCGGGCAGTCGGGTCGGGAGCGAAATTCAAAGAACGGTTCATTCGTATTAAGACCGCTTTCCCCGGCCTTTACCGGTGCCTTGCCGGCCGCCCTTTCCGCGACCCTGGCCGCCTCTGCGGCCGGACCCCCTGCCGCCCGGGTTTTGCGCTCCGGACGATGGGTCTTGCGGGTTACATCTGCCGCGGCCTTTTCCGGTCCGGGCACCCTGGCCCTGCGGGCCGCTTCCATCTCCTTGGGGCATAACATTCACCTCCTCTCTCAAAAGGGTCATTTTTATTCAATTATTCTGCGTTAGAATTCGTATGCACTGTATCGTAAATCGGACGCTGTCGATCACCAGAAGCAGCTATCCATTATGCCGCCGACCGCCTCTTCTGCGGCGTCGCCGTCCCATGCCGCGAAATTCATATACTCCGCCCCGGATGCGCACGGCTTTACCGGTAACCAGGGCCTCTGCCACCACGCTGCGTGCGTCAGCCAGAATGCGACCGTACGTATGCCGCGATACCCCCATCATGGCGGCAGCCTGTTCCTGATCCAGGTGTTCAAAATCACTCAAGCGGATGGCTTCCAGCTCTTCGAGGGTCAACAGCACCTCTCCGGTGACGGTCATACCCCGCGGGACAAATGCGGCAATTGCCGGATAACCGGAAACGAATCGGGTTTTTTTGGGTCGCGGCATCGAATTCCTTCACCTATTTTGCTCATTTGAGCATAATATAACCAATGTATATATATTTGTCAAGAAAAATTACGCTCAAATGATCAAAAATACAAGGCGGGCTGTGCCGTCCCAATTGTCGAATGCAGGCGGTGAGCGATGGGACTGAAGTAAGATATCAACTGTTATATTGTTCCCGGCGTAACGTGCTTCAGTAGACTCAATTGTTTTCAAAGTCGATGCTCAACTCATACTCAGGAATATCGGCTTCTTTTCTAATGTTGAACCCTAATTTCCGCCCCAGTGCCAGCATCTGGGTATTTTCCGCCAGAACCGTTCCGGTTATCTTTTGAATTCCGCGCTCTTGCGCAATTGAAAGACACCGCTGCAGCAAAGCGGCCCCAATTCCCTTCCCCTGCCAGGGATCAGCAACCACAACCGAAAATTCGGCGTCACTGATATTTCTGCCGGAAATAACCCGGGCGACACCCAGCATTTTCTCGCAGGGTTCCGTCTCGCCCAGTGCCACCAGTGCAATATGGCGATCATAATCAATCTGCGTAAACCGGGCGAGCATCGTGTGCGGTAATTGTTTCAGGGGCGTAAAGAATCGCAGATAGACACTGCGGGGTGAGAGGGATTCGAACAGATCGACCAACAGGGGGGCATCTTCGGGCCGTATCGGCCGGATAAAGATACCGATCCCTGTGTTTGTTGTGGTATGTTCTTCGTATTGATCCGGGTAGGGACTGATCACCAGGTGCAGGGGTGACGGTTTTTCGGGGGCACTTAAAAGAATCCGGGCATCAACTGCACTGAAGCCGTTTGCTGTTATGACCAACGGATTGATATCCAATTCCTGTATCTCTGAAAAATCGGTTACCAGATGGGCCAGACGGATGAGAATTTCTTCCAGCAAATCCAGGTTTGCCGCCGGAATATTGCGGTATCCCCGCAGCAGCTGATAAACTCGGGTTTTTTCCATGAGGCGTTTGGCCAGCAGACGGTTTAAGGGTGGAAGGGCAATTGCTTGATCTTTGAGCACTTCGGTAAGAATCCCCCCCATCCCAAAAAGAATCAGGGGGCCAAAATCCCGATCTTTTTTTGCCCCTAAGATCAGTTCCAAATCGGTGTGTTTGATCATGGGTTGAAGGGTCACACCATCCAGTCTCGCTTTTGAATTATATGCTTTTGCATTCTGGATGATCTGTTCAAATGCCTGGGATACCTCCTGCTCATTTTTTAAATCAAGCTGCACCCCATTGGCGTCGGATTTATGCGTTATGTCTGCGGAATTAATTTTTAATACAACCGGAAATCCCACGTCTTTGGCAATTTCGACCGCTTCTTTCCGGGTGGCAGCTGTTTTCATCGGGTTAACAGGGATTCCGTAGGCAGATAACAGGGCCTTTGACGCCATCTCCGTGAGCAGGTGATTTCCAGTTTGGAGTCCGGTATGAACGAGCAAGCTGGCTTTTTGACGGTTAAATTCCAATCGCCGGTGAAGTCGTGAGGGAATCTGCTGGAGCATGTCAATGTTTTGAGAAAATCGGTAGATGTCCATGAAAGCGCGCACTGCCCGTTCAGGCGTATCAAATGTTGGAATTCCGGCGTCATTGAATACTTGCCGGCCTTTCTGCATACCGTCTCCACCCACCCAGGAGGTGATGATCGGCATTGATTGGTCCCGGATAAGATCCACAAGACCCGCAGCTGTTTCCGATGGATCGGTAAGGGCCTGCGGCGCCGACATAATTAAAAGACCGTCAACTTCTTTTGCCTGGATGAGAATTTTAACAACCTGGCGATAGAGCTCCGGGGAGGCGTCGCCCAGCATATCGACCGGATTGCGCTTACTCCAGAAAGCCGGCAAAATGGCATTCAATTTTTTGAGGGTGTCCTCACTGAGAATTACCGGCTCACATCCGTAATCGGACAATGTGTCGGCGGCCATAACACCTAATCCACCCGCATTGGTGATAATGGCCAGACCCGGACCTTTGGGCTTTGGCTGCTTGGCCAGCAGTTCAGCGCAATCAAAGAGTTCTTCAAACGTTTTGACCCGCAAAATCCCGGCACGCTCAAATGCCGCATCATAGACAGAATTTTCTCCAGCCAGAGCGCCGGTATGAGAGGCAGCCGCCAGGGCGCCGGCCCGGGTTCTACCGGCTTTTAGTGCGATGATCGGCTTTACCCGGGATACCGCACGCGCCGCACTCATGAATTTTCGGAAATGTGTCAAGCTTTCTACATACATGACGATACTGCTGACCTCCGGTTCGCCGCCGAGGTAATCGATCATATCGCCAAAGTCGACGTCAACCATATCACCAAGGCTCACAAAGTAACTGAAGCCGATATTCTCTTTAATGGAGAGATCCAGAATGGCCGTACAAATAGCACCGCTCTGGGAAATAAAGGCCATTTTTCCTGCAAGCGGCATTTGATCCGCAAAACTGGCATTCAGCTTGGACCGAGCGGCCATTATGCCCACGCAATTGGGCCCGATGATGCGCAAACCGGAGCGCTGAGCTTCAGCAAGGATGGCCGCTTCGACCTTTTGACCCTCAACTCCGATTTCTTTTCCACCGGCCGAAATAATGACAGCACCGCCGACACCGGTCTCAGCGCAGTCTTTGATGATTTGTGGTGTCACCGCAATGGGTGTGCAGATAACCGCCAAGTCTACAGTGGTTGCAAGATCACCTATGGAGGGGCAGGTTTGAAGATCCCATATTTTTTTGTGATTCGGATTTATCGGAATAATGTCACCGGCAAAACCGTGTTCGATTAAGTTTTGTATTACAGCATTCCCGACGCTGTTCTTTCTTTCACTGGCACCCACAACTGCAATTGAATTCGCCTTAAAAATTTTGTCCAAATTTTCAATCGTCATACCCGCGCCTAATGATATAGTTGTTTTGGGTTTACTGGTTGAGCAACCTCTGATTTCTCATCCGCAACGAATTTGTTGTTTAACATTTCGGGCGCCTTCTCCCTCTCCAAAGAACTCTCGTTTTCCGTTATGGTAATCGACAATATAAAGAAGCGTTGCTTTTTCTTTGAGGGATTTTTTTAGATGTTGCAGGCTGGGCTGATCGATATCAAAGAGGCGAATGTACAACCTGCGCTTGCCCCTATCGGCCCGCTCATTCGTAGACAGGATACTGGAAATACGAACACCGTAATCACGCAAGATATCGGAGATCTCCCTGAGACGATCCGGTTGATCCTCTACCTCGAGGGTGAATTGAAGCCCCTTTTTACCGAACCCGGTCAGGATCAGAATCAGGTTGAAAAGATCGGACCGGGTGATCACGCCGACCACTTTTTGCAGTCGATCGACCACCGGCAATCCGGAAATATGGTACACCAAAAGCTTTTCGACCGCTTCTTCCAGGGTATAATCCAAGGGAACCGTAACAGGATCGGGCGTCATGATGTGTTTGACTTTAATCCCCGAAAGAAGATCACGGAATTTTTCCAGATTTCCTGAAGTGACACCCGCTCCGGATGCGATTTTAATATCCCGGTCCGTGACAACACCGACAAGCTCGCCTTTGTGCATGACCGGCAGCATGTGGATTTCATGCGTTTGCAACAGGCGATCGGCATCTGCCGCCGTATCGTCGGCATCGGTTGTAATTGCCGGCTGGCGCATCCAGTTTTTTACCAGCATCAGTGCTACCCCCTCTAGCGCACCGCTCGATTAAACGAAGCTGGATCGTACAACTCATCTTACCTTACGATCCAAACGGTTCGATCGCGCGCCACGTGAATGACTTTATTGGTGACCCGTCCGATGAAAAAGTCGCGCACCCGTGAGTGCCCTCGCCTGCCCATCACGATGGTCCCGTATCCGTTTTGCCTGGCTTCTGCCGCAATGGCGCCCGCACGGCTGGAAGCGCCGCCGACCAGCTCGGTGGAAACCTGAGCCCCCCTGAATCCCAGCTCAACAAGTTTCTGGCGGGCTGATACCATTTCGGCGGCTATCTCTTTGCGGGTAAAGCGGGTGTACTTCGCAGGGGAATACAGCCGCTGAACTTCCGGGAGACTGTCTTCCTTTCCCCGCATAACGTGAATCAGTTTTACTTTAAATTTACCCCCTCCCATCGTCCGGCCTACAAAATCGACGGCGCGCCAGGATCCTTCGGACCCGTCGAAACCCAGCAAAATTTTATGGCCCGGTGCCTTTCTGCCGGCCAATATCAGGGGTACAAACGACAGGTTTTGGACCAGCTTGGCGGCCACGCTGCCCAGCACGATTCCCCTTAATCCGGACATCCCCCGCCGTCGCGAAACAACGGCATCATAACCGTTTTGGGCTTCACGAATGATATCTCTGGCGAATCCTTTTTTGCGATTCTGAATTTTGACCTCGATGGCATCGGCGGCAAAACCGGCTTTTGTGAGGAACTGGACGGCTATATCCATATACTGCGCGATATTTTTTCTTTGCTCGGCTTCCCATGCGCGCACCTGTTTGACCGTCGAGCTGCTTCTGGGGTCGGTTTCCAGATCCCAGAATCCATCGGGTATTTTACTGAATACATGAAACAATGTGATGCCCATGCGGCGAAAAGGTTCTATCTTTGGGATGTACCGGATCGTGTTAAATGCGCGATCCGATCCGTCGACGGGGATTAAAAGTCTGGGCTGCGGCTTTTTTTTCATAGCGGGTTTCCTTATGAATTTATTTTCTCGTAGTAAATTTCTCTCCGGTTCTGCCGATGGTCGATCATGTAGAGCAAGGGCGCTTTTTCGCTGAGCCTGTCTTTGAGCTTTTGCAGCTGCTCCCGCTCGATACTGTGCATGCGGATGTAAACCCGGCGGTAGCCATCCGGCACACCGTCATATGAGCTCAGGATGCTGACCATGCGCCCCCCGAAATCGCGGATGACATCCGCTATTTCCTTGATGGAACCGGGCCGGTCCTCGACCTGGAACCCGAATTGAATCCCCCCTCGGCCGATTCCGGTGAGTGCGATCAGCACTTTGAATATATCCGTTTGGGTGATGGTGCCGATGACTTTACCCTTTCGATCCACCACCGGTGCGCCGGATATTTTGTTTTCCAGCAGCGCCTGGGCGGTTTCCTCGACCGTGTAATCCGGCAGCACCGTAACCGGGTCTTTGGTCATGATGTCCTTGACTCTGATTTTGGTCAAAAGATACAACAACTCATGAACATCCAGGGTGGTCGCATCGGACGCGGACGCCTTTTTAAGATCACGATCGGTGACGATCCCCACGAGCTTGCCTTTTCTCATCACCGGCAGCATGCGGATGCCATGCTTTTTTAGCAGCTGGATGGCATCCTGCATCGAATCGTTTACATCGATGCTGACAACGTTTTTACTCATCCAATTTTTGACCAGCATGTGCAATTCTCCTTTCAGTTCAACGACTGCTCTGACGGTTTCAGGAAGTGCAGTCTTGCATTGCATTTAATCAGAGCACAAGGCATGCCAAACACAGAAAACAAAAATAAAAAAATAAATTTAATATGTTATGATCATAGTCGAAATCGCCCACGTTATTTCCGGCGAGCATTTTAGAAAAATTACGAGCTCTTTTTTCGCAAAATTTCGAAAATAAATCGGAAACCAGATGGCCAGAATTTTAGGCGTTAAGTCTTTTTTTCAAGTTTTGGCCGGGGCACCCCTGTGAGCGTGATGAGTTCGCGCCCGGCGACCGGGAGCCGATAGGCGCTCTTCTGATAAAGAGAGTTTGGCGGGCAGATGTCCACACAGATCCCGCAAAATACACAGGCAAAAGGATCGTAGGTCCAGGTGGCGGCTTTTTTATCGACCCGGATGCATTGCGAGGGGCATTTTAATTCACAAACACTGCAAAAGGTGCATTTTTCGATATCGTTAAAAAGCGCTCCCCGGCTGCTTTCAAAAGGCGATCGTACCACCCGGGGATAGCGCCGTGTGGCTTTGGGAAAAAACAGATTTTTGAGTATATTGGGCATCATTTGAAACACCGGCACATACCTCCATTTACCT
>JASFGN010000116.1:0-7570 GCA_050123735.1 Desulfobacterales bacterium
ATCGCTGGATTTTGTCGTACTGTGAAAGAAAATTTTGCCTCATTCTACTGAGATCATCGCCTTGAGCGGCAATTAGACCCAGTTAAGATTAGGCTCACAAAAAAATCGATTCAAGCAACAATCCGTTGAATTGTGAATTTCCGGCTGTCTTTGTATGAAAAACGAATTGGCGATGTGGTTTTTAGGGTGCCGGTGCCCCGATATTTTGGATCTGCTCGTAACTATGGATGGGATCGCTTTTGGATGTCGTAGCGCAGGATTTTGCGCCGCAGGGTGTTTTTATCAATCCCCAATTCACGGGCAGTGGCCATTTTGCGCCAGTTGTTGTGGTTCAATGCCCGAATGATGGCTTGCTTTTCAATGGCTTTCAGCGACGTTTCGACAGGCAACTGAAGCGGCTCTTTCTGGGGTTGAATCTGTTCGGGCAGATGCGCCAGGCGAATCATGCCGTCCAGGCACAAAACAAAGGCATGCTCGATGGCATTTTCCAGCTCACGCACGTTTCCCGGCCATTCATACATTGTCAGCGCTGCCAGCGCGTCCGGGGATATGCCCACGATTTGTTTACCGGTTAGGGTATTAAAGCGCTCGATAAAATGATCCACCAACAGGGGGATATCCTCTTTACGTGCCGCCAAGGGGGGCAGTCTTAACCCCACCACATTAATCCGAAAATACAGATCCTCGCGAAATTGACCGGCAGTGATCATTTCTTTCAGATTGCGATGGGTGGCGGCGATGACCCGGGCGTTCATTTGCTGCGTGGTCGTCGCGCCCAGCGCTGAATAGGTGCGGTTTTCCAATACGCGCAGCAACCGCATCTGCATGGCCGCTGAAATATCGCCGATTTCATCCAGAAAAATGGTGCCATCCTTAACCAGCGCAAAGCGGCCCGGCTTGTCGTGTTTGGCATCGGTGAAGGCACCGGCCTGGTATCCGAAAAGCTCCGATTCGATCAAGGTGTCTGGCAGCGCACCGCAGTTGACCGCCATAAAAGGCGCCGCCCGCCTCGGGCTTTGGTTGTGAATCGCGCGAGCAAGCAATTCTTTGCCGGTCCCACTGGCGCCTTCGATCAGAACCGTGCTGTGGCTGCCGGCCACCTGCGGCAGAATGGAAAATAACTGCAGCATCTGATGATTCTTGCTGACAATATCTTCAAACGAGTGCTTTTTATAGATTTCACGGCGCAGTTTATTCAGCTCCGATAAATCACGAAAGGTTTCCACGCCTCCGATCACATTTCCCTGGTCATCGCGCACAATACCGGTCGTAACGCTGATGGGAATGCGCTTATTGTCCGCCCGCACAATAAAAACGGGAATATTCCTGCAGGGCTTTCCGGTCTTGAACGTTTTTTGGATTGCGCACCCAGACTCGCAGACTTCCGCCCGCATGACTTCAAAGCAATGGCGACCGATGGCCTCCGAGCGCTTCACCCGTGTGATTTTTTCGGCTGCGCGATTAAAAGAAGTAATAATCATCTTGCGGTCGACGGTGAGCACACCGTCAGTGATGCTGTTGAGGATGGATTGATAATCGGTGTGTTTAGAAGGGCCGGACATATTCATGACCGCTCTCTTATAAAAAGGGTTAAGATTGTTCCCTAAATAATTTTTAATGGCTGCGTTTTGTTCCTTTATAGGGCGATTTGCCCCCTTATGTCAACACAAATTTTTTAGAGAGTAATACGTATCTCGCATGAAATTAGTTGCTTACTGCATGACCTTATTAATGGCACAGATATTGCCATCAAAAGTCGGTCAAATAGGTGGAAGTTCTTGAAAAAGGAGATTTTTTGCATCTCCCCGGACGACTTTTCCTAATCACCCACGTTATTGCCAATCGTTTAGCAGAAAGGAGGTTTAGGTTGCTCAATAAACATTTACTTACATCTAAACGGTTTTGGTTGCTGACCGTTTGCTTGATCTGCGCAGCGGGGGTGCTGCTTGTCATTCAGAGCCCCAGCGTAGTGGCCGGTGATAAAGCCAAAAGTTTGGATCGCATGAAAGCCTATCAGGTATATCAAGCAAAATGCACGGGTTGCCATGAATCGGTCGCCAATCCGGAACTGCCGGGAAGAACCCGCGATGACTGGCATCTGGTTGTCAACGTTATGCACGGCTACGGTTTGGGGCTGTCCATAGAAGAGAGCGAGATGATCATTGACTTGCTCTACGAGCTGCGCAAAGGGCTGGAACGCGAAGCCGGTTAGACGGTCAGGTTTTTCAATTACTTAATCATAAGGAGGAACGCGCATGAAACGAAGAACTTTTCTAAAATCAATTGCCGCCACCGGCGCAGCGGCCTCAGTGGGCAGTGCGGCCAATTTCATGCTGCCGCGCAGGGCGCACGCTGCAAAAAAGGTCGACATCGGCGAAATCAAAAGCGTGCGTGTCGATGTGCTTACAGAGACCAGCTGGTTTAACAATGACATTCTCAAAAAAAACATGATGGACTATGGCGGTGCCATGACCAATCAGTACACCATCCCGTGGGACTGGGACAATGCGGGCGGTTATTCGGCCTTGATTACGGTGACGACCCTGGAGGGCAACGAGCGCAAAATTTTGATGGATTCTGGCTGGAACAATGGCTGGATGGACTACATCTTTGAAGAGAAAAACGATATCGCCAACATGCTTAAAAAAGGCGAAATTGAAACTTTTGTCCTTTCACACTGGCATTTGGACCACCTCTGGGGCATCGAATCCACCCTTAAGCATAAACAAGACCTCAAAATGTATGTGCCCAAAACCCATTACCCGGAAGATATGGCGCTCTTAAAGGAAAAAGCTCACCATAAAGCCAAGGACAAAAATACCGGTGAGATGATGCACGTTTGCAAAAATGATTATCCTCACACCGGCGAACTTGTGCAATGCGATCCGGCTGGCGATAAGGGGGACGGCGTTTATCGCCTGATGCCCGGTGTGGCGATCAGAATGTTTGATGTCCCCATTCTATTGCGGGTGCGCGGGGAAAATGTTTTGTATTTCAACGTCAAAGACAAAGGGATCGTGACGGTCACCGGATGCTGCCACCCGGGAATTCTTTCACTGTTCTCCTATGCGCGCAAGAACTTCAAGGGCTACCAGCCCTACGGCTGTTATGGCGGACTGCACATTACCCTGTTTGAAACCTGGGAGCCCAAATTCGATGACATCATCAAAGGCGTCAAGGCCTTCAAAATTCAAAAGCTGGGATGCAATCACTGCACGGGATGGATCTGGGCAGAGAAGGCCGCTGCGGCCGGGGTGCCGGTGGTCAAAGGCACGGACAAATACAAGGAATACAAGAAAACTTCCACCGTGGCCAAAGCCAGCAACGTCTTTCTGACCAACGGCGATCATGTAGTTTTTTAATCGCCGCTATGCGCAAACCGAACCAAAGAGAAAAAGAGCTCGGTATTCCGGTTTCTTTTCTCTTCTTTACCATCAACATGATGCATAGGTGATCATATGAATACCACACTAAACGCAGAGGAAAGGTTTAATTACGGGTTCGGGCTCATCAATTTTGTGATGGTCTTCGGGGTTGTTTGGCTGTTGTGGTACATATTTATGAACCCGAACACGGTCATGAAACTTTACACGCCCATGTATGGGTTTGCCCTGCTGGTGGTGCTGTTGTCGTCGATTGTGCTGATAGCAAATGTTGCCGGTTATTATCCTTTTGCCGAACCCTCCGCCAAAGGCAACCGGGTCGGTCGCGGTATTTTACTAACCGCGGTGGCCTTTGTTGTGATGCTGTTTATTCATTATGTCATATTCTGGCTCTTTATCGGCAAACTCGGCATCGCCTATTTCAGCCCCCAGTCCATTGTGGCCTCTGGAGGCACAGGGGCCGAGCCGTTCGTTGCGCGTGAAAATGCCTCAACGGCAATTGTTTATTTCTTTACCGCGTTTCTGTGGGTGGCACTATTCTGGAACCTGGGCTTCGGAAGCTGGCCCTGGCAAACTGCGGGGCGCGGCACCCTGGCGTGGTCACGTCTGTTTGCGATCCTGTTTTTTGTGAGCCTCATTTACATCATCTTGTTTCATCCCCATGTGTGCTATTTATTCTATCCGGCCCAATCCAAAGCCGGTGTGTCGCCCTGGTGGGAAGGATTTTGCGAGACCGGCAGTGCCTTTGTCGGCCTGGGCCTGGTGCTGTGCGCCTTATTCTGGATTGTGGCTTCAGGTCTGCTATGGGAAGGCAAACCGTGGTCACTCATGAACAAGGACGGTGAGGGCAACTTTGTCAAAGGGATCGTCACTTTTGCGGCCACGCTCATCATGGGCTGGATTATGATGTGGATCCTGCTGAAAATCTTTACCGTGGTCTGGGACGAACCGTTTATGGGGGGCCAGTACACCGATGGACCTGATTTCCGCTTTATCCATGCCGGTGAGGTGGCCGGATTTTTCATCCTGGCCGCTTTTATTCTCAAAAACTATTTTGGCAATTTTCCCAATAAGGGAAATATCTGGGCAAGGTCGATCATTCGTACCGCTATCGCCATTGCCGGCGGGCTATTGTTTTATGCGTTTTATTATTCGCCCCTGGCCACCTTTTTTCTGGCCAAAGTGCCCGGTGTCGCGCAGCCGGGAGATACGCCGCTGGTCTGGATCCTATTGTTTCTGAGCATCATCATGATCCAGAGCGAGTTTTTCGCCGGCTGGCCCTTGAAAAAGCAGGAAGAATAAAATGGTTGATCAAAACAAACGGCTTTTTTTCAGGCGCGGCTGGATGCGCCAGGTGCGCGAGATTGTTAACGGTTTTAAAGAAGGCATACACGAGGCCGAGCAGGAAGCCGCTTTTGAGCGTTATTTTGAATCCTATGATTCCAGTTATGCTTTGACCCTGGCCTATCCGGATGATCTATTGTTGGAAACCGCCCGGCGACATGGGATCGAAACCGAAGGGCGCGAAAAAAACGACATCGTCAAGGAGCTATTTAAAAAACACGCTGGAGGCGAATATGGATTTTGACAGCGTTTTCCGCAATAAAGTGGAAAGCTTGCTGGTCACTGCTTCTTGGGTCGAGCAGGTCCAACAGATGCTGGACCTAAAGGGCGTCAGTCAGGTTTGGGGAGACCGGCCGGAGTGGTATGTCTGGATCGACGACACCCCCGGGGTTTATGCCTTGGTTTTTGAGGGAGGTGAGGCCATCCAGGCCGCCGATCAGACGCTCTATGCAGGCCGCTTTGCGGCTAAATGCTATCCCTATGTGTCGGCCGGCGTGTTTGAAGCATTTTCTCCCCGCGAACGGGAAGTGATCAAGAGTGATCTGTTCGACCACACCCATACACCCTGCTTGGAAACCCAACAGGAAGTACCCGAAGCCTTTTTTACCATCGGCAGCATCTCATTGGTCGCTGATGCGGCCGAAACCGTTGCGCTTTTTACCTTTGACAGTCTCGACTTTCTGAGATGGTCGACCTTAAGCGCAGAAACCGGTTCAGAGAATCATCTGCATGAAAAAAACTGCATTCGCGACATACCCGGTTGGCAAGTCGGCTATCCCCTTTTTGACCGCCTGGTTAGCCTGTATGCCTTTTATGTAAAAAAGCCACCGGCCTTTATCGCTGCAACCCGATCTCCGGGGTTTGAAACCATCATTGATGCTCATCAATCCCCGGTGAGTCGGGTGTGCGCTGACATCCAACAGCTGTCGACCAGCGTGCTGTTTGCAAATCCAGCCGATACGGACGCATGGGCGGGTACCCTCTGGCGCTCACAGCTGGAACCCGAAGAGCAAATCGTTTTTGAACATGCATGTACGCATTCGGCTTGTAGTAACTCTGCAGACAATGGATTACCGCCGGTTGGCATCAATACCCTCTGGTGGGATTTGGCACACGCTAATTTAAAATCTGAGCTCGCATCCACCTGTGGTTGCAAAGATCACGAACATCATGCGTGTGAAGTCGAAAAAGTGTAACGGGTAGGTCTAAATTACATTACCTGAAACATTTTGGCTTTAATCGATAGCGAAGCTTGCGATGGGCAAGCCTCCTTAAGATATAAAAATCAATGGAAAGAGTGGCGATACCGGTATTTGAATCGCGAGTCTCCCCTGTTCTGGACTCCTGCCAGCGCATGGTGGTGGTGGACATTGAAAAAGGCTGTGAAATCCGCCGGCAGGAATTGAACCTTGACAAGATGTCCATTCATGAACGCATCGAGGTAATGGCCCGCTGGGGAATCCGCAAGATAATCTGCGCCGGGATTAGCGATGTCATGTGCCGATTTTTAGCCGGCAAGAAGATTGCGCTGGTCAGCGGCATTGCCGGTGAGCTTGAAAAAATCATCGATGCCTATATCTGCAACCGTCTGGATGATGCCTGTTTCATGATGCCGGGCAAGCGTGGTAAGAAAAAAACCTAATCATTTGCTTTTCTCTTCAAAACCGACCCTCACTCAATTCTACCACATCTCATGAGCCGACTGGCATCATCGATGAGCTAAGCAACGAGATGTAAGATCGGTCTCTTTGCCCAGGAGATATGTTTTTCTTGACTCAGTACATTCTAAAAGGTAACGCCATTTTTGAGTATAGCTATCCGCTGGATTTAATGTTAAGGATTTATAAATGCCGCAAGACGAGACCCATAATCGACTCGCAGACACGGGTGCCAAGGCGATCAAGGCAACCTTTGTCAGCTACCGAACCCAGTTTGACGCAATCACCGCACGCGCCAGGTCAAAGTTTGCGGCATCCGACTGGCAGGGCATGCGCGCCGATGCAGCCGCCAGATTGAAAATCTATAAAAATGAAGTCGACAAAATCGAGAGCGCTATTCGCCAATTGCTGGGGGATCAGATTGAGGACAAACAGGTCTGGACGGACTTAAAAACCATATATGCCGGCCTGGTAGACTCTCGCCGGGATCAAGAGCTGGCAGAAACCTTTTTTAATTCGGTTACGCGGCGCATTTTTGCCACGGTCGGCGTTGACCCGCTAATTGAATTTGTCGACACAGACGCGGATCCGTCCCCCGTCCGAGCAAAAAAGAACGGTTACCGGTCGTATCCCGGTGGCGGCAGCTCAACAGCCGACCTGATCCCTAAGATTCTGGCCGATTATCCGCTGGCAGACGGATTTGGGAACCTCAAACGAGATGCCGCCCAGGCGGCGGCTAAAATCGACGCCCATTTGCGTGAAAAGGGACTGCCGGCTGCAATCGATCGCATTGAAATGGTCGAACCTGTTTTTTATCGCGGGATGGGCGCTTACCTCATCGGCCGGATTTTCTGTGGCCCCAATTTGATACCACTGACCTTGGCTTTACTGAATTCAGCGGACGGCATTACCGTGGATGCGGTTCTGCTGCAGGAAAACGATATCAGTATTTTATTCAGCTTCACGCGTTCTTATTTTCATGTCGAATCGGCTTGCCCTAATGAGCTGATCGGCTTCCTCAAAACCATTCTGCCGCATAAGCGGACTGCTGAACTGTATACAGCCATCGGCTTTAACAAACACGGCAAAACCATACTTTACCGCGAACTTCTGGGCCACCTGTCGGAGTGCCGCGAGGAACGCTTCGAAATGTCGCCCGGTGAAAGCGGCCTGGTGATGATTGTA
>JASFGN010000117.1:0-7552 GCA_050123735.1 Desulfobacterales bacterium
GTCCTATAATTCTGCCAGCAGAGAAAAGCCGGAAGCAAGAAGCCACGAACCCGTAATATATATAGATATGTTTTCGAACACTTATGAAATTAAGTGAATTGGAGATACTGACTTTAGACTGCCAGGCCACCGGCGCCAACCCGCAAAAAGGGCACCTGCTTGAAATCGGCTGGGTTCTGACCCGTGCCGCCGCGAGCATCGATCCGGAGGCGTTGGCCGCCAGCGCCTATCGTGTGGCTTTGCCGTCTGATGCTGAGATTCCCCCGGCCGTACAACGCATTACCGGCATTACCCGGGCGGACGCTGAGTGGCCCCTTCCTGCCGCCGACGTCTGGCACAAGCTCGCACAGACCGCAAAACGCGTTGCGGCTGCCGATCAGATGGAAAAATGCCCCCTCATCATCCATTATTGCCGTTTTGAAAAAGCTTTCCTCGTGAATCTTCACGCGCAGGTCAAGCAACCGGCGGCTTTTCCGTTTCAGATCATCTGTACCCACGAAATCGCCAGACGCCTGCTGCCCGGCTTGCCGCGCAGGGGGTTGCGGGCTGTGGCCGGTTACATGGGACACACGGTCCCGCGGCAGCGCCGCAGCGGCGCTCATGCCATTGCCACCGCAGTGATCTGGCAGCATTTTGCACGCCAACTGGCCCGGGAGCATGGTGTTGAAACTTTAGATCAACTCGCAGAGTGGCTGAAAGGCACGACACCGCAGACGCGAACCGGCCGGGAATATCCCATGAAGCCGGAAATTCGCCTCGAGCTGCCGGACAGGCCCGGCATCTATCGCATGCTGCGCTCCAACGGCGATCTGCTGTATATCGGCAAAGCCACCTCCCTCAAACAGCGGGTCAATACCTATTTTCGCCGGAAGGGGCCTCATGCGGAACACATCCTCGAAATGCTCAGCCAGGCGGCCGATCTGGAGGTGACCCGCACCGGTTCGGCCCTTGAAGCCGCCGTGCTCGAATCCGATGAGATCAAACGCCACAGCCCACCCTATAACGTGGCCCTGCAAAGCGGGCAGCGCAAACTGGTATTTTGCAGCCGCGATCTTCAAAAATGCGCGGATCAGCCTGATGCCGCCTTTTGCATCGGCCCGCTGCCCGGGGGGCTAACAACCGCGGCCATGAATGTTTTTGCCGGCTGGCACAAAGAACGGAGCCAGGGCTCCGATCGTTTTGTTCGGAGCGGGTATGCCCTGCTGGGGGTGCCCCAAGCCTACGCCCCGGAAGCGGATTGCCTGGCAGAGGGCCTGACCCTGTTTGATCACAATCATCGGGCGCGTTTTAAAAATCCCTCTGCGCTGAGGATCCTGGCCGGGCTCGGTCGCGAGCTCTGGGCTGAAAGACGCAAGGCCATGGCAGAAGCCAAATTGACAGCGGCAGAAGAAACGGACGCAGAAGCTCCGGATGAGGCGCTTGACGAACCTGAAGAAGAACCGCGTTGGACGCCGGAGACTGTGGCCCGCGCTGTCGAGCATGCCGTCATGCGCGGCGCGCTGCTCATCCGCCGCGCCCGCTGGCTGTGCCTGCTGAGCGAGGCATCACTGGCCTGGGAGGCCCGCAACGCCAGGGATCATCACAAAAATGTACTGCTGTTTGAAGACGGGGCCGTGAGCTCGCGAAAAAATTTGCCTGCCGGGGAAAAAACGCCCCTCTCCGCAGGCCATATCAAAAAGATTCCGGATCGCCAGAAAAGCTTTGATGTCGCCACCTACGAGCGCTTGCGGGTGGTCACCACCGAATTACGGCGACTGGTGGCCGATGGCCGTCAAATTGAACTGCGTCTGAGCCCGACCGGAATTTTAACCGGCCGCCAGCTGGCCAGATTATTGCCATGGGTGTAATCCGTATCCTGCTGGTGGCCGACACCCACCTGGGGTTCGACCTGCCCTTTCACCCGCGCATCCAGCGGCGCCGCAGGGGCCCGGAGTTTTTCGCCAATTTTAAACGCGCCCTGAAACCGGCCTTAAATCGCGAAGTGGACGCCGTCGTTCACGGCGGCGACGTGTTGTATCGCAGCAAGGTGCCGGCCCGACTGGTCGAAATGGCTTTTGCCCCGCTCAAGCGGGTGGCTGAGACCGGCGTGCCGGTCTATCTGGTGCCCGGCAATCACGAGCGCTCGGCCATTCCCCACGGCCATCTGGCAGAGCACCCCGGGATCCACCTGTTCGATCGCCCGCGCACCTTCACCCTGCATACCAAACAGGGCTCGCTGGCCCTGGCCGGCTTTCCGTTCGTTCGCAGCGCCATTCGTCGACATTTTTTGGATTTGATTGAGCAAACCGGCTGGCGGCAAAAGGAGGCCGACGTCTGTGTCCTTTGCGTCCACCAGTCGGTGGACGGGGCCACGGTCGGCCCGGCGGGATACGCCTTTCGCTGCGCCCACGATGTCATTCGCACCGGCGATATCCCCGAAGGGTTTGCGGCGGTTCTGGCCGGGCACATTCATCGCTTTCAGATAATAAAAGCGAATCTTAGGGGCAGTCCCCTGAAGGCCCCGGTATTCTACCCGGGTTCCATCGAGCGCACCTCGTTTGCCGAAAAAGACGAGCCCAAGGGCTATCTGATTCTGGAATTTGAGACCTCAAAAACGTCGGCAGCCGCATTAAGAAACTGGACGTTTCACCGACTGCCCGCCCGCCCCATGGTCCAGCTGGATCTGCACCCAGCCGGCATGAGCGCCGCTCAGATCCAGGCCTGGATTCAGTCCAGTCTCTATGAAATTTCACCGCACAGCATCGTCAAGCTCAAAGTGCATGGCAAACTTTCGACGGGGGCCATGGCGGTTCTCAGAGCCCCGGCTCTGCGGGCCCTGGCACCGGAAACGATGAACATCGACGCCAGGCTAATTGAATCCGGATATTATCGAAATCGCTGAAAAACAAAATGCATACAGAGAAGCAAATCCTTGTATGGGAGTTTGTTAAAAATCGAAAAGTTTGCCTTACAACATGTTTATCATGATCAATATAGCATTATTCGCAAGCGGCGACTCATGTCACAATATGCTGCTTCGTCGCCATTAGAATGTCTGTCGTGACACTTAATAGCGAAAAATATCCGTCATATTCTGAGCCATCGGCGATTGAGCTGGCTTAGAGAGAGCAAGGCCGATTACATAATGATCACCGGCCCTGTGGGACCGCGCCGCAAACGTTCTCAAAGGCCCGACCTCTTCGAACGAGAGGCAGTTGCTCTTGACCCCGGATTGAGTACGGGCATTTTCTTTAGCGAGTGGGTCAGAATTGGAACGCCGGGCAGTCTTGGGCGTTTCGCTTCCAAGCTGCATTTATTTATCTGTTGTTTTGATGCGCGAGATACATATACCAATTTTCTTCGATTTTTTTGTACAGGCGGGATCCCGGGGGCAAATTACGATAGCCTTTGTCTAATGAGGCAACAATCTCATCGGGTTCGGAATTCATATAAACATATCCCTTGACGAATTTCGCATTGGCGTAACCATCTTTGCGCAGGAAGATAATTTGCCGGGGTTGACCCGCATCTGATCGCAAACCAAAAAGTGCTGTTTGATCTATCAAATCCTTATAGTAATTGAATTTCTCCATTTCAGCTGGTCCGCAGGTCAAAACCAGGTTTTCTGATATATACTGCAGCTCAGGGGCTGCCCGCAGCATTTCCACCAGTTGGGTAAATTCGGATTTGTGCTTGTAAAAATGCTCAATGACGTCGGCGTCCGCCGGCATCTGAATCCAACCCGTAAACAAAAATGGGAACAAGAGTAAGGTGAAAAAGATCGCCCCCAGGATATGCAAAAACGGTCGGGCTTTGATCCCCATGCGAATTTTGGCCGAGAAAATCCCCTATCAAAAAAACTGGAAATGAAGCTTGATTTACAAGCGTAAAACCGTTTAAAAAGCAGGATACCCTGCGCACGTCCACGGACGAACGGAAATGGCAATCAATGAAACGGATGTGCATTTTTTTTTAAACAAGGAGAGGAAAAATGAATTTGAGCCGACCCAATGCGAACGACGCCCTTCAGACCAAAAACAGATCCCGCAACATCGCCCCCCAATCCGGTATCTGCAGCAGATGTTTGGATGGCTGCAAGGGAAACTGCGACATGTTCAAAGCGACCTTCCGCGGCCGGGAACTGCTGTACCCCGAGCCGTTCGGCAGCGTGACTGCCGGGGCGGATAAGGATTACCCGGTGGACTACTCGCATTTGAACATAATGGGATATGCGCTGGGCGCCAAGGGAATTGAATCTGACCCGGACCGGGCCACATTCCCCAATGTGGATACCGCAACCGAGTACGGCGTCACCGACAAGGTCAAATTGAAGGTGCCGATATTCACCGGTGCGCTGGGCAGCACCGATATTGCGCGTAAAAATTGGGATCACTTTGCCATCGGTGCGGCCATCAGCGGTATCAGCCTGGTGTGCGGTGAAAACGTGTGCGGGATCGATCCGGCATTGGAAATCGGCGACAACGGGCTGATTAAAAATTCACCCGAGATGGATCGCCGCATCCAGGCATATCGCCGCTTTCATGAAGGCTTCGGCGATATCATGATTCAGATGAACGTGGAGGACACCCGCAATGGCGTGGCCGAATATGTGATTGAAAAGCACGGGGTGGAAACCATAGAGCTCAAATGGGGCCAGGGGGCCAAATGCATCGGCGGGGAAATCAAAGTCAACTCCCTGGAGCGGGCCATCGAATTGAAAAAGCGTGGTTATATCGTCACCCCGGATCCGGAAGACCCGGCCCATCAGGCCGCATTTAAGGCCGGTCCGTTAAAACAGTTTGAAAGGCATTCGCGCCTCGGTTTTGTGGATCAGGAAGGTTTTATGAAAGAAGTGCAGCGCCTGCGCAATTTAGGCGCCAGGCGCATCACCCTCAAAACCGGCGCCTATCCCATGCGCGAGCTGGCCATGGCCATTCGCTGGTCGAGCGATGCCGACATCGACCTGCTGACCATCGACGGGGCACCCGGCGGCACCGGTATGAGTCCCTGGCGCATGATGACCGAATGGGGCATTCCGGCCATTTACCTGCACGCCATGGCCTATGAGCTCTGCGAGCGGCTGGTTAAAAACGGCCGGCGCGCCCCGGATCTGGCATTTGCGGGCGGTTTCTCATCAGAAGACCACGTGTTTAAAGCTCTGGCCCTGGGAGCGCCCTATTGCAAGGCGGTCTGCATGGGCCGGGCCTTGATGATTCCGGGTATGGTCGGCAAAAACACCGAACGCTGGCTGCGCGACGAGGACGGCGGCCTGCCGCCGAGCGTTTCGAAATTCGGATACACCAAAGAAGAAATTTTTATGAATTATGAAGTCCTTAAGAGCAAATACGGCTCGGAAATAGACAGTTTGCCGCTCGGCGCCATCGGACTCTTTAATGTGGTCGATAAGATCAAAGTCGGCCTGCAACAGCTGATGGCCGGATCACGCAACTGGAAGGTAAACTATATCAGCCGGGACGACATCTTCTCGCTGACAGAGGAATGTGCCAAAATCACCGGCACCCGGTATGTGATGGATGCCTATCGGCATGAAGCCTTGGAGATCATCGATGCCTAAATCTCAAACGGGTTGCCGTTCGTGCTGTGACCAGATTGAAGGAGGTTCAAGATGGCAGACAGAGAATTGAAGAAGATCCTGGCAAGAGATCCGGCCGAAAAGGAATTTCACCAGGCCGTTCAGGAGGTCATAGAGACCATCAGGCCGGTTTTAGACCACCACCCGGAATACCGGCAGCTGGGTGTTTTAGAGCGCATCACCGAGCCCGAACGCGTGATCCTGTTCCGCGTGCCCTGGATGGATGATGAGCGCAACGTGCGGGTCAACCGGGGCTATCAGGTGGAGATGAGCAGCGCTTTAGGCCCGTTCAAAGGCGCCCTGCGCTTTCATCCTTCGGTTAATCTCGGCATTCTCAAATTTTTGGCCTTCGAGCAAACTCTTAAAAACGCGCTGACCACCCTGCCGATGGGCGGTGCTCAGGGCGGATCCGATTTTGAGCCCAAGGGAAAATCCGATGACGAGGTCATGCGGTTCTGCCAGAGTTTTATGGGCGAGCTGTCGCACCATATCGGGCAGGATACCGACATCCCTGACGGCGGCCTGGGCGTGGGTGCCAGAGAAATCGGGTATATGTTCGGCATGTATAAAAAGCAGCGCAATGAATTCAGCGGGGTGTTGACCGGTAAAGGGCTGCAGTGGGGCGGCAGCCAGATGCGGCTCCAGGCCACCGGATACGGCGTGGTCTATTTTGCGGCCGAGATGCTGGCAAGCCGCAATGACACCTTTGACGGTAAAAGGTGCCTGGTGTCCGGATCCGGAAACGTGGCCCAGCATACGGCCGAAAAAATAATCGAGCTGGGCGGCAAAGTCATCGCCCTATCAGATTCATCCGGCTTCATCTACGATCCGGAAGGCATCGACCGCAAAAAACTGGATTTCGTCAAGCGATTAAAAAATTTCAAGCGCGGCCGCATCAAGGAATATGTCGATAAATATTCCGAAACGGTTTACACTGAAACAGACACCTCGCTTGACCATAATCCGTTCTGGAATCTGAAAGCCGATTGCGCCTTTCCGTGTGCCATGGAAAACGAGATCGGCGAAAACGATGCCTACAATCTGATCAACAACGGCATTAAACTCATCTGTGAAGGGGCTGATATGCCGTCCTCACCGGAGGCGGTTAAAATCTTTAAGGACAAAAAAATTCTGTTTGCCCCTGGTAAGGCCGCCAATGCCGGCGGCGTGGCCGTATCCGGTCTGGAGATGGCCCAGAACAGAATGCTGCTCAACTGGTCCGCTGGAGAGGTCGACCGCCGCCTGAAGAACATTATGAAAAACATCCACCAGAATTGCCTGGATGTAGCCGATCGTTATGGCTTGCCCGGCAACTATCTGGCAGGCGCCAACATCGCCGGTTTCGTGCGGGTGGTCGATGCCCTGCTGGATCAGGGACTGATCTGAGAAACAATCGATGGCGGAAGGACCTTCAAGCATTCAAGCGCGGCGGCTCCGGACCCCTAAAGAGGTGTCAAATCTTTATTAGTGATTTAATTTGGTCAAACTTGTTTTCAAGCTCCCGGTTGTTTTTTAGCAAACCTTTAAAAATTCGAACCCTGCTGCTCACAGCCGAATAGCTCAATCCGAACTTTTCACCAATCTGCTTGTTGGTTAGCTGGCCGGTATGCCACAGCAAGTAAATCAGCAAATCCCGATTCACTTTCTCTGCGGCTGAAATTCTGAGGGCTTTACGATAGTGGCACGGATCACAGTTTAAAATCTTGGCTGCTTTTAAAATGAAAGCATCCGCATCGAAGCTTTTTTTTAATTTTTTTTGGGCCGGGATCTCTGCATGGGGGACATCTGGAAGATGTCGCTTTTTTATTTTTTCGGTAAACGATGGGGTGCCTAAAAATATCCCATGTCGCAAATCTTCCCAAAGCCGATGCTCTTCTTCTGAATATTTTTGGGCATACTTGCGATAGGCGCTGTGCCTGTCATCCACGTTGATAAATTGTGATAAGATCAATTCGGTATTTAGCCATGGCGGTATGGCCT
>JASFGN010000118.1:0-7539 GCA_050123735.1 Desulfobacterales bacterium
AATTTATTCTGGAAGCAGATAAGCTAAAAAAGATTGCCCGTCGCACCACATTGCTGGACGTCTCGCGCCAGGAAAATTCGGCCGAGCACTCATGGCATATTGCGTTGCTGGTGCTCATTTTAGCCGAATACGCCGAAGATGCAGACCTTGACCTTCTGCAGGTGATCAAACTGTTACTGATTCATGATCTGGTTGAAATCGATGCCGGCGATACTTACTGCTATGACGAAATCGGTGGTCAGGATCAACAAAAACGCGAGAAGAAAGCGGCTGAGCGCATTTTTAACATCTTACCGGCAGACCAGGCCGATGCTTTTCGAGCGTTATGGGATGAATATGAGACCAGAGCGACACCGGAATCAAAATTTGCCAATGCCTTGGATCGCGTGCAGCCGTTTTTACACAATTATTTTACCCGCGGCCACACCTGGCAAAAGCACGGTATTCGAAAAAGCCAGGTCATTAAAAGAATGAAACCTGTTCGTGAAGGTTCTCAAACGCTAGGGGAATATGTTGCCAGCCTCATCGATGATGCTGTTCAACAGGGGTTTCTGGCTCAATAATTCTCGATTGAGTTTTAGCTCAATCGAGAATTATTTGTTATCAGTTGCTGGTTATTCGTTAATTGGTTCTCGTCCTGGATGCCCTGTTAACGATAACTATTTGTCGATTTATCCGGAGAGATGATCATTAGACGCTAGTAACGAATAACAAATAACAATTAACTGCTCAAAATGTCATGAACGTTGAAACCACTCAACCTGTTATCTACGCCAAGGGGTTAACGCGTGTGTACCAGCTGGGTGACAGCGAGGTCATCGGGATCAGCCAGGTTGACCTTGAGATTGCTGCCGGTGAGCTGGTGGTGCTTAAAGGCAACAGTGGTTCCGGAAAAAGCACGCTGCTTTCCTTGTTGGCGGGTCTGGATCGGCCTTCCGCAGGCGAATTAACCGTCGCCCGGCATGATTTAAACCATGCAAGCGACAGCCAGTTGACCCACTTTCGCCGTGAGGTTGTCGGGATGGTATTTCAGTCTTTTAATCTGCTACCAACGCTGAATGTCCTTGAAAATATCTGTTTGCCGGCGCTGTTGGCCGGCAAATCGGTTGGCGAGACGCGACCCAAAGCCATGGAGCTGCTTCGCTGGCTGGAGATTGAAGACCGTTTACATCACATCCCGGCCCAGCTTTCCGGCGGCGAAATGCAGCGCACCGCCATTGCCCGGGCCCTCATCAATGAGCCTGCCATTATTCTGGCCGATGAGCCCACCGGGAATCTTGACAGTCGTAACGGCCAAATCGTCATGGATCTGCTGGCTGAACTGAACCGGAAATGGAAACGGACTGTTTTGATTGCGACCCACAGTACACTTGCCGATCAATTGGCTTCAGTCAGGATGGATCTAAAAGA
Organism: Desulfobacterales bacterium; assembly: GCA_050123735.1. GTDB lineage: Bacteria > Desulfobacterota > Desulfobacteria > Desulfobacterales > JAHEIW01 > JAHEIW01. Next base: position 1,411 of record JASFGN010000118.1, read on the forward strand.
CGGTATGATTACGAGCCTTGCATGAAAAGTTTGTTGTTCTTTTTGCGCCTCTTTATCTGGTTCAGCCTGCGCAATATGCGCCGGCACATGGGTCGTGCGGCCACGGTTCTTTTTGGAATTGCGCTGGGTGCGGCTGTTTTTACCAGTGTGCGTTTATCGGTCAACGCCTCACTGGAGTCCTTTTCCAAAAGCATGGATCTGATTGCCGGGCAGGCCGATTATGTGCTCACCCGGCCCGGGGGCTATGTTCCTGAGAATCTGATGGCAACACTCCTGAGGCAGGAAATGATCCAAAGCGCCTCCCCGGTACTGTCAACCTATACCCGCATCTCGCAGCAAGGAGCCGAGCCATTTTTGTTGATCGGGTTTGATCCGATTCTGGATCGTCCCCTGCGCCGCTGGCGGGTTGATGACCCAAACGCTCAACCGGGCGCTGTCTGGCTGGAGTTGTTAAAAGCGCCTTATACGCTTGTTCTGGGCAAACCCCTGGACCAACAGTTAAAGCGCGTTCCCGGAGGCACGCTGGTTCTGGAACATGCGCGCCAAAAAGCACGTTTTAAGGTATCTGGGATACTGGAACCCAGCGGGCTGGCACTGGCCGAGGGCGGACGGATTGCCTTGACCGACATTGCCACCTTCCAGGAGTTTACCGGGTTGTTTGGCAAAGTTGATCGAATTGATCTGAAGCTGGCGCCTCGGGCCGGCGCAAGGGACCTGGCGGTGATTCAACATCTCTTACCTGAAGGTGTTGAATTGAATCCGCCGACAGCCACCCGCGAAAGCGGGCAGATGATGATCCGGGCCTATCAGCTCAACCTTTCCATTCTGAGCTTTGCTTCGCTGTTTGTGGGAATGTTTCTGGTTTACAGCCTGGTGGCCCTGAATGCGGCCTCCCGGCGCCATGAACTGGCAGTTCTGCGGGCCACAGGTGCCTCAGCTTACCACGTTTTTTTTATTTTTTTGGCCGAAGGGGCCTTTCTGGGAATTGCGGGCTGGCTGGTGGCCATTCCCCTCGGTAATTTTTTAATCAAATATCTGCTGCATGGTGTCAGTCAAACCATTTCCACCCTTTTTGTGCGCGTGCAGGTGGATAGGCTTTCGTTGAGTGTTTTTGAAATCGGGTTCAGCTTTGTCGTTACCGTCGGTATTTCGATTTTAGCGGCTTATCAACCCGCCCGGGAGGCCATGCAGGTACCCCCCAAAGAGGCGCTGGAAATCTCGCATCTGGGGATGCAGCCGCGAATATCTCCCCGGCAGCTGGCTTTTGGCGGGCTGGGCTGCATCCTGATGGTATTGCCGTTATCCAAACTGCCGGCCATACTGGGCATGCCGTTACCGGGTTATCTGGCTATTTTTCTGCTCTTTGTTGGCTTTGCGCTGCTGGCACCCTGGGCCCTGGTTAAAATCAGCCACATCCTCTCATCGATACTATTGAAGCGATTTGGTATACCGGCCTATCTTGCCGGGCGTTACGTGCGCGACAGCGGCACCCGCACGGCGGTTTCGGTTGGTGCCCTGATTACGGCGGTGGCCTTATTTGCCGCCCTGGTTATTATGATTTTCAGCTTCCGCCAGACAGTGGCCTACTGGACATATGAGACCATTAAAGGGGATTTGTTTTTAACCTCTAAAATGGGGCAAATTAACCGTTTTCGTTATCCCGTGCCGCAGCCGGTTATCGACTATCTGCAACACTACAGGTCGCAGGTGGATATCCTGCCCAACCGGCAGTTTTTTTTAACCTATAAAAAATATCCCTATGTATTTGAATTAATGGACATGCAGGGATACATGCAATATGCGTCCTTTTTCTGGCTGAAGGGAGATCCGGAAAAAATCCGTCCGCTGCTCAAACGCGGCGAGGGGGTTATTGTGTCTGAGGTTTTTTCAAATCGCACCGGCTTGAGCGTGGGCGATTTTTATGATGCTCAGGTTGAGGGATCTGCCGTCAGGCTGCCCATTCTGGGAATCGTGCGTGATTATCGCACGCAGGGCGGCGCTGTTTTCTACTCGCTGCCCCATTTTAACCAACGCTATCATCCCGTTTACTGGGGTGGATTGCGTTTTTTTTTCAAAGACCGTTCGCAGGATCTGGATGCTGCCGTTGCCAGGCTCCGCAACGACATTATCGCCCGCCTCGGCGATCGGGTGGATATGTACAGCGGCAAAGGCCTGCGCGGTGCCGTGCTGCGAATTTTTGATGAAACCTTTGCGGTCACAACGGTACTGCTGCTCATTGCTTTGCTGATTGCCGGCCTGGGGATTGCCACCACCTTAACGGTTCTGGTGCTGCAGCGATCCCGGCAGCTCAACACCCTGTACGCCATTGGCGCCAGTTTCCGGCAGATTCGAAGCATGATATTCTGGGAAGCGGCCTTTCTGGTTGTGATCGGGGAATTGGCCGGGGTTGTCTGCGGATTTATCTTATCTTACCTGCTGATATACGTCGTCAATCGGCAATCCTTCGGCTGGACGTTTATCTATGCCGTGGACTGGGACGCGTTGCTGTTGTCGATTCCGTTGATTATCCTTACCGCACTGGCAGCAGCCCTGCCGGCCGTCAAGATGGTTTTTCGCCGGCCACCGGCAACGCTTTTGCGTGAACGATGACAATTAACCGCAGACCCGTCTTCGCTCCGGCGAGCCTGGGGCCTCGCCTTAAGGCTTCGACCCCACAAGCCGCCGCGGCAAGCGACCCGCAGACGTTTAACTTAAGTTGAACCGTTGACAAAGATACGATTCCGCGCAAAACCTGTAAAAGAGATAAGAAGGCGCTCCGGCAGTGAACATAATAGAACCACCCAAACTGGCTTTAACAGCGTGTATGAGAAAGATCCTTACCATTATATGAAACGAATCTTTCGCAAAATTGTAATGGCACTTGCATGTTTATGTTTGATGACGACTCAATCGGGTCATCGCGGTTTGGCTGAAGATCTAAGGGGGTATTTGGCGGTGACCGGCCCCTGCCATCAAACATTTCCGGAGGATCACAGCGCCCATCCGGGCTATCGCATCGAGTGGTGGTATTACACCGGTAATCTTCGGGCCGAATCCGGTGATCGCTACGGCTTCCAGCTAACATTTTTTCGCAACCAGATAAGCCCGACCGGCGACGTTCAGGATTGGCCGCGGCCGCCGTCTGCCTGGCGGACCCAGCAGATTTTTGCGGGGCATGCCGCCGTATCAGATCTGAACAAAAAAACGCACCGTTATGCCGAACAAATGGCCCGCGCAACACTGGCTATGGCCGGCGTCAATCACCAGGCATCTGAAACGACCGTGTTTATCAAAGACTGGTCGGCCACAATTGGCGCAAACAGCCACACCCTGAAAGCGCAGGCGGCTGATTTTGCATTCAATCTGAGGTTGCAGCCCGCCAAGCCGCCGGTTTTACACGGGCAGGGAGGGTATAGCCGCAAAGGGTCAACCGCCGAAAGGGCCAGCTGTTATTATTCGCTGACGCGTTTGAAAACCAAAGGAATGTTGAAGATCGACGGCAAGAGCGTTGCCGTTGAAGGCCTGAGCTGGATGGACCATGAATACAGCACGGCATCGCTGGAGGCGGGCATTGTCGGCTGGGACTGGTTTAGCCTGCAGCTGTCCGATCAAACCGAGCTCATGCTGTATCTGCTCAGAGATCAGAACGGACAGATAAATCCGGCATCCAGCGGAACCTTTATTGATCGATCAGGAGTGCCACAGCATCTCACCTCGGAAGATTTTAGCGTTATCGCCCTGAAACAGTGGAAAAGTTCCCGTTCCGGTGCGGTTTATCCGGTGGCCTGGCACTTAAAAATCGATCCGCTCGGTATTGAACTGAACGTTGCTGCCAGTTTAACCGATCAGGAAATGGTCACAACGGCCAGCACGGGCGTTATTTACTGGGAAGGCAGCGTGACGGCATCCGGTACGGCCGCTAAACAACCCGTAGCGGCGGAGGGGTACGCCGAATTAACCGGTTACGCCGGAGCGCTGCGCGATCCGCTTTAACCGCAGTTGAGCGACGTGTTTTCTACGCCGTGCAGGCAATTATTTCAGAGACCAGCTCGCGGTACAATCCGGGCTGTTTGTCTCTGTCTATTTGACGCAGCTGGTTAAGCTGCCGGTTTAAGCGTATAAAAGATCCGGTGATATGCTGATAGTCAGAGAAAAAATGGCGCATGCCGTCAACCAGCTCCCAATCAATAACAAGCTTTTCGGGCAGCCAGTCCGCCGGTCTGGACTCGTTTTGCCGTAAGAAGTTAAGGTAGCCGGTGATGAATGTTCGATAAACCCGAAATACCGCCTGGCTGAGTTCAGCCGGAATTGCAGCCGGATCACCCCATTGTTCAGCGATGAGGTCATTACACATTTGATCGATTCGCGTATGCAGCTGTGATGTTGGCACAGTCCTTATCCCCCCGGTCACCCTTGCCCTTTTTGTAGGGCATCGATAATCAGTTCATACATTTTGGGCAGCTCTTCACCCGCTGAAAGGGATGCCCGGCTTTGCCAGATATTGGCCACCGCATCATCCGGCACATTCAGCTGCCGGCACAGCAAACGGGCCTGATGCCAGGTTGGCAGCCACACCAGTCTTTCAACAATGGCTTGCCGGCTACCGAATGTGTCGATAAATCGCGGCAGACTCAAAATGAAATAGATGCGGTGGGGGAAGGGCGAATCAGCTGCGATGGTTCTGTCCGGATCCCACACGAAACACCCCACATGCGGCTGCCACTTGATTCCCAGGCGTTTGATTTTGAGGGCCAATTGGCAAATTTGATTGTCAAACGCCATCGGGGCAAGATCTGTTTGCGGATCAAAATGTATGGGTTTCATTGTGTGAAATTGCTCCTATGCGCCACATCAATGGGATAAGCCCGGGCGATTAATTTCGGGGCGCTCATTTTTCTTAAAGCGTGCCAGATAATCAGCGACCATCTGTCGGGCCTGAATGCTTCCGGCGCGACGAATCAACGGAAACAAGCGCGCGCAATCATCCACCGTCAGCAGCCCTACCGCTTGAATACAGGCGAGTTCGTCGCGAATATGCGGAAAGGTTTCCAATTCAGCCGCCTGTTCTTCTTTTTGCAATAGTTTTGTATAGATCAACGAACGGGCCGCAAGCAACGCTTCACGCCGCGTAACATTGAAATGGGGATGAAAGATGAATGCAAGCGTTAATTGATCTCCGGGCCCATAGAGATGACCCTGCCGACCGATGATTTGCAGCGCTTTACGGGCAAGAAACAGTGGCCTGATGTGAACCTGTCCGGGCAACCGCTGTTTGAGTTGCAGATACAATCCGTAATGAATTGAACCGGCTTCAATGTATGCGCTGGTAAATTTGGCCAACCGATCGGCCAGAGCCCTGGCCCGCAGGGCATCCCGTAACCGGAAGCGAGCCGCATCGGCGCGGGCAAAGCGTATGATGGCATCAATTGTCTCTTCGAACGCGCCATCTATAACAATCTGGTAATAATCCAAAAGGGCCTTGCTGGCATCTCTTTCGGCAGCATATACCTGATACGCCATAGAGTCCGACGCTATTTCTTCAGGGCCGTGACCCTCCGTAAAGAACTCATGAACACCAAGCAGATGCTCTAAAAACGGCTCCACTTGAAAGATCTTTTTGCCCATACCATGCAACCTGCGCAGTAACCGGCACATTTGGCGGCTGAACACCGGATATTCAATATCCACCGCCAGCAGATATTCCTCAATCGGAAGGACACCTGCCAGCATCTGCTGAAATCCGGGCTGGGACGGTTCCTCCAGGAAGATGGCCTCGTGAGCCTGCATCCAATCGCCGGTCATGCCGATGATTTCCGGTCGATGAATTGAAAATCCAATGGTAATGCGTTGCATGGACGATATGGCGCTCCGTACAAAGGAAATGTTGACGTTAGCGGCATTGTCAAAAACTTTACAATGCCCGGCACGGACTTATTGTATACCGTATTATGCATCGCAATTCAGAATATGCAAATAAAAAGAGTCTGTCTATGACGGTCCGACATGGCCTCAAGGCGTTTGGATGCCTGCTGGCCCTGCTGACCGTTTGGTTGGCTTTTGACCGCAAGGATACAGCTTCAATGGATTTGACCCCGTTTGAGTGGAAAAACCGGCTGCTTATTATTTTTG
>JASFGN010000119.1:0-7530 GCA_050123735.1 Desulfobacterales bacterium
ACGCAAGCCCGCCTATCATAACGGCACGGCCTGGACCTGGCCGTTTCCTTCCTTTTGTGAAGCATGGGCCATGACCTACGGAGAAGATGGCAAAGAGACCGCGTTGGCCTGGCTATCCAGCGGGGCGCATCTTTTAGAGCACGGCTGCCTGGGACACATTCCGGAAATTTTAGACGGAGATTATCCGCACACACCGCGCGGATGTGATGCGCAGGCCTGGGGTGCCAGCGAATTGCTAAGGGTCTGGCTTAGACTCAAATAAAAAAGGATATATTGATTTTTCAGGCGTTAGGCTTTATTCTTCCATAATTTAGTTGCAGATGTTACTTGCTTGGCAGGGACGCTTGGCAAGAATATCGGCCGCTTAACATATGAAGGATTTGCATCAGATGAAAAATGTTCAAATATTTCAAGTGGTTCCAAACATACCGAAACCGCTTCAATTTCTCGAAACCCTCTCGCGCAACATGTGGTGGTGTTGGAATAAGGACGCCATCGAGCTTTTTCGGCGCATGGATCCACCGCTTTGGGCTGAGGCGAATCGTAATCCGATTTTCTTCTTATCGAAAATTCCCCAGAGCCGCTTTGAAAAACTGTCAAAGGATAAAGGCTTTCTTGCCCATCTAAAAGGCGTTCAGGAGCAATTTCAAAACCGGGTTCTGGATCCGGCCGAACGCGCCCAGCCAGCCCTGAGACCCGGGGATACGGTTGCCTATTTTTCCATGGAATTTGGCATTCATGAAAGCCTGCCGCTGTTTGCCGGCGGCCTTGGCATTTTGGCCGGCGATCATTTGAAATCGGCATCCAATTTAAATCTACCGCTGATCGGTGTGGGACTGATGTATCGCCGCGGCTATTTTCGCCAGTATCTCAATCCGGACGGATGGCAGCAGGAAGCCTATCCGGAAACCGACATTTATGATCTTCCGGTCCATCAGGTGCGAGATGCTGACAATAACGAATTGCGCGTGTCGGTGATCGGTCCGGAAGGCCCCATCCAGGCGATTGTCTGGAAAATAATGATTGGCCGCATACCGCTTTACCTGCTGGATACCAATATTCTTGAAAACCCCCTGCCGTATCGCGATATGTCATCAAGACTTTACGCCGGCGATCAAAAAACGCGCCTGGCCCAGGAGGTTCTGCTGGGAATCGGTGGCATGCGGGCGCTGGAAAAAATGAACGTGCAGGTTAAGGTTTTGCATATGAATGAAGGGCATTCGGCCTTTGCCAGCCTGGAACGCCTGGCCCAAATAATGGCCCAACAGAAGATCGATCTTAAAACCGCTTTAGAGATCATACCGCGCACGACTGTCTTTACCACCCATACACCGGTGGCCGCAGGGCATGACGAATTTCCGGCCGAGCACGTCCTGCCGTACTTAAAGCCGCTGGAGGAAAAATTGGGAACGTCGGCGACGGAAATATTGTCCTGGGGACAAACCGCCGGCTCTCCTGCCAGCGCGCCCTTGTCAATGTTTATTCTGGGATTGCATCTGGCATCCTATTGCAACGGTGTCAGCCACTTGCACGGTTCTGTGGCCCGGCGCATGTGGTCGCATGTCTGGCCGCATCGACCGGTCGAAGAAGTCCCCATATCCCATATCACCAACGGCATTCATATTTCCTCATTCGTATCACAGGAATTTGCCAATCTATTTGGGCGCTATCTGGGGCCGGATTGGTATATGAGCTCCCGTAAACCCGAAAATATCAGGCACATCGACGATATTTACGACGAGGAGCTGTGGCGCAGCCATGAATTGAACCGCTCCCGCCTGGTGAGAACCTGCCGGGAGCAACTGGTTAAACAATATGCACGCCGCAATGCACCGCGCAATGTGATTGAGGCCCTTGAATCGGTATTGGACCCCAATGTGCTGACCATTGCTTTTGCCCGACGGTTTGCAACCTATAAACGCGCCTATTTGCTCTTTCAGGACCCCCAGCGCCTGGAAACGATCGTAAACTCGCAAAAATATCCGGTTCAGTTTATCTTCGCCGGCAAGGCCCACCCCAAAGACAATGAGGGCAAGGATCTCATCAAACAACTGTTCCATTTTGCCAGTAAACTGGAACTTCGTGATCGAATTATTTTTCTGGAAGATTACGATATGCATCTGGCCCGTCACCTGCTGCAGGGCGCCGACGTATGGCTGAATACGCCCCGGCGACCGCTGGAAGCCTGCGGCACATCCGGTATGAAAGCCGCCATTAACGGGGTGTTAAATGTCAGTATTCTCGACGGATGGTGGTGTGAAGGATATGGCGCGGAAAGGGGTTGGCGCATCGGAAACGGAGAGGAATACGAGGATCGCGATTACCAGGATGCTGTGGAGAGCCAGGCGCTTTATAATGTCTTAGAAAACGAAGTGATCCCCGCTTTCTATGATCGCAAAAACGGCGACATTCCCGGCAGCTGGTTAAAAATGATGAAAGCATCGATGAAAATGGCGATGGAAATGTTTTGCAGTATTCGCATGGTGGCCGATTATGAAAATCGTTTCTATATTCCCGCTGCCAGACGCTACGAGGAGTTGCTAGCCAATCAGGCCGCAGAAGCGAAAAAACTGACCGCCCAGATAAGCCGGCTGCATTCGCTCTGGCAACATATTGAAATCTCCTCGCCGGTCAGACACGCCCATGGCCCCTGCCGGGTGGGTGAAAAATTCGAAATTACATCGCAAATCAACCTGGCCGAGCTTAAGCCCGATGAGGTTGATGTCGAGCTGTATTACGGGCATATGAAATCTTTAGAGGATCTGGAGGCCAGCAGATCAGAACCGATGCGGGTTCTGGAAGACAACGATAACGGCAAATACCTCTATGGCTGCTCTTTAAATTGCCAGAGTTCGGGTCGCTTCGGATTTACCGTACGCGTTACACCCCGGGGTGATGGACGCGTAAAATCGACCCCCGGACTATTAACCTGGGCCTAGAAAATAGGATTCAAGAATCTTTAAATTTAATACATTAAATAATTCGCCATCTAGAGTTGCATAAATTCGAATCTCGAATTTCGAAACAAATACGAATTTCAAATGATCAAAATTCAAAACGTGTTTGGCACATTCGGAATTTGAATTTTGAATTTGTTTCGGATTTCGTGCTTCGGATTTACGATTTCATTTTAACGTTATCAGCCCCATCACAACTAGTTCTCGCCTGAATAAGAAAGGCGCCATTCAAATGGCAGATATACCCTGCAAACCACGGGTGCTGGTGGTGACCCCGGAAGTCACCTACCTGCCGGACCGCATGGGCGGGTTGGCCTCGTTTTTTACGGCCAAGGCCGGCGGGCTGGCCGATGTGTCGGCCGCGCTGGTGACGGCCCTGTTTGAGCAGGGCGCTGACGTGCATGTGGCCATCCCCGACTATCGCGCAATTTTCAGCGACAGTCTGGCACCGGTACTGCAAAAGGAATTTCGGTCGATTCGCAGAAAGATGCCCGATGACCGTATCCATCTGGCTGAGGATCGCGCCTTTTATTATATTAACCGTGTGTATTCTGCATATGGTGAAGAAAATATCAAGCTGGCCCTGGCGTTTCAGCGGGAGGTGATCAACAACATCGTTCCCCGTGTACAGCCTGATTTAATCCACTGTAACGACTGGATGACCGGTCTGATACCAGCCATGGCGCGCAAGATGGGCATCCCCTGTCTTTTTACCATTCACAATGTACATACGGTCAAAACCACCCTGGCGTATATCGAAGACCGTGGCATCGATGCGGCCTATTTCTGGCAAAATTTATATTTTGAAAATATGGCCAATCGTTACGAAGAAGCCCGGGAAACCAATCCGGTGGATTTGCTGACCAGCGGTGTATTTGCCGCTCACTTCGTCAATGTGGTCAGCCCTAATTTTTTAAAGGAAATCATCAACGGACGACATGATTTTGTCTACCCGCCGCTGAGACATGAGCTGTCCAATAAATTCAAGGCCAACTGCGCTGCAGGCATACTCAATGCGCCCGATCCTTCCTTTGACCCTGCCAGTGACAGGGAACTGGTAAAAAATTACAATCCCACAAATTTTGTATCCGGCAAAAAAGCCAATAAAGTCTTTCTTCAGAAAAAATTGGGGCTCATCATGAATGATGCGGCTCCGGTCTTTTTCTGGCCGTCGCGCCTGGATCCGGTTCAAAAAGGCTGTCATTTGCTGGCAGACATCATGTACCGGGTTCTTTCAACCTACTGGCAACAAAATTTGCAAATTATCTTTGTGGCCAATGGCGATTATCAGCGGGTTTTCCGGGATATTATCGATTTTCATAAAATCAAGAAACGTGTTGCTATTTGCGATTTTGATTTCCGTCTGGAGCACCTGGCATACGCTGCCGCCGATTTCATCCTGATGCCCTCCAGTTTTGAGCCCTGCGGACTGCCCCAGATGATCGCGCCCATTTACGGCGCCCTGCCGGTTGCCCACGACACCGGCGGGATCCACGATACCATTGCAGACCTGGACGCGATCGAGGACCGGGGAAACGGTTTTCTGTTTAAGACCTTCGATTCCAATGGTCTTTTGTGGGCCATCGAGCAGGCCATGAGTTTTTTCAATCTGCCCAAAACCATCAAAAACCAACAAATCAGACGCATTATGAAAGAAAGCGCGGAAACCTTCACCCACGCCCGAACGGCACGCGAATATATTGCGCTTTACGAACGGATGCTCGAGCGCCCGCTGATCGTTGAAAACATGCCCAACCTGGACGCTTGCAGAGCCCGTTTCAATCCTGAAACCTAATAGCATTCGCGCGTTTATGCAGAAAGATCCGGAGTTCTTCATATGACAACAAACGATGCGGATGGTCGGCAGCAAGATCAGATCAAACCGGCACTTGAGCGTCTGCTGAAAAGCGACCCGTATTTAGAACCTTACCAGGACAACATTTACCGGCGATTGGAGAAAATTGCCCAAACCCGACAACGGTTAACCCGGGGACACCCATCTCTGGCAGACTTTGCTTCCGGACACGAATATTTTGGTCTGCATTTTGATGCGGATCATTGGGTTTTTCGCGAGTGGGCACCCAATGCCTCTGCAATGTTTTTGATCGGCGATATGACCGGCTGGCAGGAAAAAGAAGACTTTGCCCTCAAACCCTGCCCGGAAGGCGTCTGGGAAATCCGCCTGCCCGCCGAGAAGATTCAGCACACCGCCTTATACCGCCTGCGTGTCCACTGGCCCGGGGGGCAGGGAGATCGAATTCCCGCTTATGCCCGGCGCGTGGTCCAGGATCCCCGATCGCTCATCTTCAACGCCCAGGTTTGGCGGCCCGAACCCCCTTATCCGTGGCAGCACAAAAACTTTAGACGCAATTTTGACGCGCCCCTGATTTATGAGGTTCACATCGGCATGGCCCAGGAAGAGGGCAAAATCGGATCGTATTCGGAATTTGCCGAGCATATCCTGCCCCGGGTGGCTGCTTCCGGATACAACACGCTTCAGATCATGGCCATTCCGGAGCACCCCTATTACGGGTCGTTTGGCTACCAGGTGTCCAGCTTCTTTGCGGCATCTTCGCGATTTGGAACCCCCGATGATTTCAAGGCTCTCATTGACGCAGCCCATGCATCCGGACTGGCCGTCATTGTGGATCTGATTCACTCCCATGCGGTCTCAAACGAAGTGGAAGGCCTCAGCCGCTTCGATGGCACCCTGTATCAGTATTTTCATGAGGGATCGCGGGGGCGCCACGAGCTGTGGGACTCGCGCTGTTTTGATTACAGCAAGTACCAGGTGCTGCATTTTTTGTTGTCCAACTGTCGCTTCTGGCTGGATGAATATCAACTGGATGGGTTCCGCTTCGATGGTATCACCAGCATGCTGTATCTGCACCACGGTCTGAATAAGGCCTTCACATCCTACGATGATTATTTCAATGATCAGGTGGACGAAGATGCTCTGGTTTATCTGGCGCTGGCCAATGAAGTCATCCACGCCGTCCGGCGGGATGCCATCTCGATTGCCGAGGATGTCAGCGGCATGCCTGGCCTGGCAGTCGCGGCTGATAGCGGCGGATTTGGATTTGATTTTCGTTTTGCCATGGGCGTGCCGGATCTATGGATCAAATTTATCAAGGAAGTGTCTGATGAGGATTGGCCGCTTGGACACCTGTGGTATGAGCTCACCAATCGACGCAAAGATGAAAAGACCATCAGCTATGCCGAATCCCACGATCAGGCCCTGGTGGGGGATCAGTCCATCATTTTCCGTTTGATCGGCGACGATATGTACGATCACATGCATGTGGATTTTGAAAATGTGAAGGTGGACCGCGGTCTGGCATTGCATAAGATGATCCGGCTGATCACCCTGGCGACAGCCGGTAACGGGTATTTAAATTTCATGGGTAACGAATTCGGGCACCCGGAATGGATTGATTTTCCCCGGGAAGGCAACAACTGGTCGTATCATTACGCCCGCCGTCAATGGCATCTGGTCGACGATCCGCAATTAAAGTACCAATCTCTGGCCTGCTTTGACCGCGATATGATCAAGATGGCCGCATCCCATCATTTGCTGGACAGTAACAACCTAAGGTTGCTGTACGAACATGACGGCAACAAGATTATCATATTTAGGCGGGCCGATCTGTTGTTTGCTTTTAATTTTCATCCGCAACAGTCCTACCCGGACTACCGCATTGAAGCGCCGCCGGGCGCCTACCGGATGCTTTTTTCCAGCGATGATCCGCAGTACGGCGGACACGGCCGTCTGGAGATCGGCCAGGAGCACTTGACCCTGCCGCAAAAAGGCACCCCGGCAAAGACCCATATGTTAAGCCTTTATTTGCCCAGCCGAACGGGCATTGTTTTGCAGTATGCCTCCTGATCCATAAGAGCCGGCTTCCATTTTATGGTAAAACCGCTTGAAACCCCGTTGTTGATAAATAAAATAAGGAATTTTGGGTTGTTATAAAAGGACATGTAGCAGCAGCCATGCTAAAGCCTTTCAGCTATTCACCCTCATTGTCGTAAACATTGCAGATACAGCACAGAAAAGTGGCGGTCTCGCTGTCGCTGATATTTTTCATGCCATGGGGTTCCAGGCTGGGAACATAAATGATATCACCGGCAGCGCACACCGTTTTTTTAACGACGTCATCCGTTTGAGGATCATACTGGTAGCATTCGAACCGGCCACTCAGGATATACATGGTCTGGTGATAAAAATGATTGTGGATGGGAATCTCACCGCCGGGTTGGGCGGTAAAAAAGCGCAGACCGTACTCCGGATAACCGCTGCCGTCATCACCGTGTTTTGACAGCCAGCGGATATGAATGCCTTTGACATCGAGTTGCTGACCCCGATAGGGAAATTTTTTTACCTGAACCTCTTCGCAGTCCCGCCAGTTTAAGACTTCCATGGTGACCTCCTATAAATCGTCTCGGCTTTAACTTTTTCATGTCATAACACTTTTTGACAATTATTTAAATTGAGGGGTCGGGGAGTTTTTAGCCCAACACCTGCTCTTTGATTTGCCAAGTTGATTTCTTATTTCGATAAGCAATGAGTTGA
>JASFGN010000120.1:0-7451 GCA_050123735.1 Desulfobacterales bacterium
AATTCGGTTAGTTTTTTATCGAGTTGGACCGCATTAATCAAGGCTCTCCTCTCCAATATGATGAGAATATTGGCATTCTCAAAAGCAGATCTGCGAGCAAAATTTAGAAAATTTTTAAATCCTGAAACCGAAATTTTGTACCCATCTGGTCCTCCATTTCGCTGTATTAAATTAGTATTCGTTAAGTCCACCAAGATATTATATTACCGAAAGTGGCAACCCTTGCCCTTTACTCCATGCCCCATGCTCCATGCCCCATGCTCCATGTACTAATTTTTGGGCCTTACCCCTTCCGCAATGAAAATATCAGCCAGACTTTTAATGAGTTGTTTGTTGTCGAAATCCTGCATCACGCGCTGCCGGGCAGCCGGTATGATGCGGTCTCTGAGCGTATCCTCGGTCAGCAGCCTCAGCATGGCTTCAGCCAGTTGCTGCGGCTGGCCGGGATCGACCAGCAACCCGGTTTCTTCGTTGTCCACAAGCTCGGGGATGGCCGAAATATGTGTGGCCAACACCGGTACCCCCATGGCCATACTTTCGAACAGAACGTTGGGAATCCCGTCGCGGTCGCCGTTGGGGGCGACTTCACAGCCCAGAACAAACAAATGCGCCTGCTGGTAATGTTCCAGAACAACTTCATGGGGCTGGGTCCCCAGCCAGCGGGTATGGGCGGTCAGATCCAGATCCTTTATAAGGGTTAACACCTTCTGGCGATCATCACCATCACCGATGAGGGTATGCTGAAAAGCAATGCTTTTATCCTTCAATGCTTTCAAAGCTTGAAATACGGTGGGCAGGCCTTTTTTGGCAATCAAACGTGCGACGGTCAAAATGCGGTAGGGCGGTTTTACCTTCGCAGGTTGACCGGGATTCTGGGAAAACAGTTCGGTATCGATGCCATGGTAGACGCGATAAACCGGGCACAAGGCGCTGCCAAACAGTTTCTTCAGATAGCGGCGGTTGTATTCGGTGCAGGTGACCACAAATTTGGCCAGCCTTATTTTTTCCCTGAGCTGTCTGGGGTCCGATGTATAAATATCTTTGGCATGGGCGGTAAAGCTAAACGGCAGCCCGCTGAGGATGCTGGCGAACATGGCCACCGATGCCGGTGAATGCGCAAAATGAGCGTGCAAATGCAAACCCGGGTGGGCGGGCAGCAGGCACCGCACCAGATAACCGGCCTGAAACAGATGCTTGAGGGTAGCCGATTTTCGCGTCCGTAAAAATCGCTGCAGTGCCTTTTTTAAGGCCCGGGCGTAGACAGCAGGTCTCTGGGCGGCCAGAAGACAATTGTGATACAAAAGCCTCGGCAAGGGACGTAACAGGGTCTCGGGTAAATAGTCGACCGCGGCCTGGATTTGGGTGACACTTTGATGGGTAAAATTTTCCCGGGGCTGGCGCATCGAAAATAGATGGATTGGAAACCCCATCTGCTCGAGCAGCAAAATTTCATTGGAAATAAAGGTTTCTGAAATGCGGGGATAGCCCTTTAAGATCATCCCCAGATGACGCTGGTGGCGGCTGTTCATGATCGTTTGGACCTGAAGTCATGAATGCGCTGCTGCATGGTCTCGATTCCGGTAAAACGGAACTGCGAAATGGCCTTCACGTAAGGTGCGGAATTTCCCAGGAACGCTAAAATTTTGTTTAGCAAAAAGGTCGGTTCCAATTCGGCCCAGGGGATGTAATCGACCAGGTTATGGCGCTTGAAGGCCTGGGCCCGAATCAGTTGTTCTTTACGCGGTGTTTCGCGCGGAATGACCAGGCTGGGCGTCCCCTGATTTAAAATTTCACAGAGCGTATTGTAGCCCCCCATACAGACAACCAGATCACCGGCCGCAAATATTTTTTCCATTTGCCGATAGAAATGATAGCCGCGCACGCCCAGTTTTCGGGCACGTTTGAAGATCTTGCGGCGTTTGTTTTTGGGCATAAACGGGCCGGTGATCAGCACGCTTTTAAAAGGCAGCGGTTTGGCCGCAGATTCAAGCATATTCACATAGTTGCGCATCACAAGATAGCCGTCGCCCCCGCCGCCGGTGGTGACCACCACCAGCTTTTCCTCGGCTTTGACGCCAAGCTCCTTGCGAATGTTGCGCACCGCCTCCGGACCGGGCGTCTTACGCGGAATATATCCGGTAAAGTACATTTTTTGACTGATCGAATCGGCGATATCGTATTCGGTGATCGGATCATAAAACTCACGATTGCCGTAAACCCAGATTTCGGAATACAGATTTTGTAAAATTTCATAGACGCCTTTATCCTGCCAGTCCTTTTTAACCGTGGCCGCATCATCCATGATATCCCTGAGGCCCAAAATGGCCCGGGTAGCGGGACGGGAGCGCTGCAACCACTTGAGGGTCGGCAGGACTTCTTTGCGCAGGCCGAGGGGTTCCTTGTCCACAATGAAAAGCTGTGGTTGGAACGTTTTGGCAGTGGCGGTGATAATGTTTTTGCGGATATCCAGCGCGTGCCTGGCATTGATCTTAATCGAAAGCGGCAGGTATTCGTCGTTCGTTTTTTTGATCATCCCGGGGATGCGCACAAAATCGATTTGCTCGGGAAACGAAAAGCGCCCGGCGATCGGAGACCCGGTCAGAATCAATATATTCACGCGCGGTCCCAGCAGGTGCGCGGCTATAGCCATCGTACGGCGGATATGACCCAGTCCGTATGTGTCATGGGAGTACATCAAAATGTTATAGGTCGAATTACGTGCCATCCGTGCTTCCAACTATACGGGTTTTCTCTGATAAAAAGTCGAAATCGCCTATATCCTTCTGAACTGAGGGCATAAAACCACGAATATCACGAAGAACGCAAAGAAAAAGATACATAGACTTTATTAAATCTTTGTAAATTTCGTGCCTTTCGTGGTGAAAAAATATATCAATTTTTACGGATGCGGAAATTTTTTGCCATTGCGCTCAATCAGTTTTTGGATCTCCGCCGGCTCCAGGTTCTCCCGAACGCCGATTTTGGTGGCCGGCGCGCCGGCCCAAATCTCATAAGGACCTGGGTTTTTTGTTAATACAGACCCTGCCCCCAGCACAACCCCGTCGGGTATATGGGTTACCTGATAGAGTACAATGGCGCCATCGTGCAGCCAGACGTCGGCGCCAATGGTTTTATCCTGCCACAGAACCCCGTATTCGGCCTCGATTTCAAACAGCGGCCTGCGGCTTAAGTGGATGTGATCGTGTGTATAGATCCGGGTACGGGCCGATATATTGCACCAGGGACCGATCCGAATCGTCCCGGTACAATCAATAATGGACCAGCGGCTGATAATCAGATTTGTTTCTCTGCCCGGCGTCTGAAACGCCTTTGGCGAGATGATCAAATCACCCTTATGCACATGCGCATGCGGATACCGTTTGGCTTGGGCGAGGCCCTCCTGCAGCTGCGCAGCGGTCATCGTCGATTGATGTTCAACTCCCATAAGATGATGATTTAACCTCCGACAGCACCCTCAACACGTCCCTCAATCGCATTCGTCAGCGGATCCATTGTTTAGCAAAATGTATTCATATAAAAGAAGCGGGTGGTTTTTGTCAAGAAATGGTTGGAAATCGGAGCGTTAGACAATAGATCAAAGTCGGGTCGAATTTCCGAAATACAATCCCGGATTTCCGTCAGGGTGCCGGCAAAATATTCATAACATTCTGAAATTAATATATTATAAAGCTTAACCGGTTACTTTCAAATATAAGCCAAACGCGATGGCAGTTGAAAACCAGCTGCTTTCATTCGTTCAATCAATTTGTTATAAAAAGACTCTGGCCGGCCGCATTTGTCCATCATAAATTCAGCCAACAGCATATAAAATGATGGCATTGGCCGCTGGCTTGAATTATATTGGGCTCAGGTAGAATTTGAACGATTTTTGTATAATGCCGTATTAATCTGGTGTTTGGTGTTTAGTGTTTGGTGTTTGGTATGAAATTAATGATGATAGAGCAACAATGAAGGATAAGCGCATGGCACGTTCAGATCCGCATCCCGTCCACCGGTTCGAGAGCTGGCAGGTCTGGCCGGGTTCATTTGAGAACCCCCCGGTGGACGGCAAGTTTCCGGCGCCTGAAAGCGGTCGCTTTGCCATTACGCCCAAAACGCCGATTGCATCGCTGGGCTCCTGCTTTGCCCGTGAAATCAAGCGTCGTCTGATTCAGCGCGGCTACAATTATATTACCGAAGAAACCGCTCACCCGGCGTCTATCCACGCCAGTGCCGCCTGGGAAAGGGTTTACAGCACCCATTGTATGCGCCAGATTTTTGAATACACCTTCGGGCAATGGCAGCCGGATGTGCGCTGGTGGCTGGCGCCTGAATCCAAACAGGTACAGGATCCGTATCGCAGGGTCATCCTCTACGAGGATCTGGAAAAAGCCGAAGCCGATTTCAACCGACACCGCCGCCATTCCCGCAAGGCGCTTTCGTCGGCGGCGGTTTTGATTCTCACCCTGGGCCTGACCGAAATCTGGCAGGACAGTCGGGACGGATCGGTGATCTGCCTGCCGGCCGGACCTTATGTAAAAGAGGGTGGCGATATGAGCCGCTACCGTTTTCGGGTCAGTCGCTACTCGGAAAATCTCGAGAATCTGGAACGCATCCATGATCTGATGACCGTCCACAACCCGAATTGCAAAATCATCATTACCGTATCGCCGGTGAACCTGTGGGCAACATTCCGCCAGGACGCGGATGTCATCAGTGCCAGCTGCAATTCCAAGGCAACCCTGCGGGCCGCGGCCGATGAATTTACCGCAAGGCACGACAATGTCTATTATTTCCCGGCTTTTGAAATGGCCACCATTTACCAGCCCCTCAGCGGGCAGACTTATTTTTCAGAGGGCCGCGAGAATTTTCACATCAACAAGCCGACGGTGAAATTCATCATGCAGCACTTTTTCCGCTTTTTCGCAACCGGGGAATGCAACGCTGAGAGCTGATATCACATGGTTTGCTGCGGTGGAAATGACTTGACTAAAATTGTTCAATAATACAGATTCAGCCATATGAGATTTGAACCGGTTATCGGGCTTGAAATTCACGCCCAGCTAAAAACCAAAACCAAGATTTTTTGCGCCTGCTCGACGGCTTTTGGCGCCGCACCCAATACCCATACCTGCCCGGTCTGTCTGGGCATGCCGGGTGTATTGCCGGTGTTAAACAAAAAAGTCGTCGAGTATGCCATGCGCATGGCGCTGGCGACCGGATGCCGCATCGAAACGGTTAGCCGGTTTGCCCGAAAAAATTACTTTTATCCCGACCTGCCCAAAGGCTACCAGATCTCTCAGTACGAACTTCCGATTGCCCGCAACGGCAAGGTTGCCGTCGAGGTAAACGGCGCCACGCACCAGATCGGGATCACCCGCATCCACATGGAAGAAGATGCCGGCAAATTGACGCATGACCCCGGAAGACCCGTCAGCAGGGTTGATTTTAACCGCACCGGGGTGCCGTTGATTGAAATCGTCAGCGAGCCCGATATTCGGTCCCCTGAAGCCGCCGGCGCCTATCTGCGGCAGCTGCGCGCCATCGTGCGCTATCTAAGCATCTGCGATGGTAATCTGGAAGAGGGCAGTTTCCGCTGCGATGCCAATGTGTCCGTCCGGCCGGCCGGCTCGGCGGCATTCGGCACGCGCACCGAAATCAAGAATTTGAACTCATTTAAACACGTTGAAAAAGCACTGCAATACGAAATCAGCCGCCAGGAGGAAATTCTGGGAGACGGCGGCGCGGTCACCCAGGAAACCCGGCTGTGGGATCCTGATAAAAACCGCACCCTATCGATGCGCAGCAAAGAAGAAGCCCATGACTACCGTTACTTTCCCGACCCGGACCTGTTGCCGCTGGTCATCGATGCAGGCTGGATAGAAAAGGTGCGCCAGGAATTACCCGAACTGCCGGCCGAAAAAAAGAAACGCTTTGTGGACACATACGGTCTGCCGTCCTATGATGCCGACATTTTAACGTCGGACCGCGAGCTGGCAATCTATTTTGAAGACTGCCTGCAGGAATTTGACCGGCCCAAGATGGTGAGCAACTGGATCATGGGGTCATTGCTGGGGCTGTTGAATGCCGAAGGAAAATCCATTGACCGGACACCGGTTTCGGCCGCGAATCTGGCCCAACTTCTCAAACTGGTCGACGATGAAACCATCAGCGGCAAAATTGCCAAAGCCGTATTCGACGAGATGGCCCGGTCGGGCAAGTCAGCACAACAAATCGTTAAAGAAAAAGGCCTGGTTCAAATTTCAGATTCAAGCGCCATCGAAGACATGGTTTCATCCGTTTTAGACGCCAACCCTGCCGAAGTCCAGGCCTTTCGGAACGGAAAAACCAAATTGATGGGATTTTTTGTCGGCCAGGTCATGCGCGCCACGCACGGCAAGGCCAATCCGAAACTGGTCAATGAAATATTGAAGCGCAAATTAGAAAAATGATGTCATTCAGGGTCTCATCATTGAGCCAAGCCGTTTATAGCAGCAGTCCGTTAGCAATGGTCCCTTGATAGTCGTCCGTTGTCCGTTGAAAAGTGCCTAATTCAACAACAGACTACGGACAATTGACAATGGACCAAAATTGAAGGAGGAATTGTTGTTGAAATCGCATAAAAATAAAATAACGTGTGTCATCCTAATAGGGATTGTCGCTTTGCTAACGGCATCCTTCAATTTTGCAACGGCAGCTGAACCCAAACGCATTGCCCTGCTGCCGTTTAAAATCAATGCTGAAAAAGACATGTCTTTTTTGCAAAACGGCATTTTCGACATGCTCACCTCGCGCCTGTCTCAGGAGGGCGAGGTGGAAGTGATCGGCCGGCAGAAGGCGGAAAGCGCCTTTGAAGCGGCGGGAAGCCCCGACCCGCTGACCGAGTCGGCGGCGCGCACCATCGGCGCGGGCTTAAACGCGGATTACACCCTGTTTGGCAGTGTAACGATTCTGGGAAACAGCATCAGTCTGGATGCCAAAATGGTGGATGTCAGCGGGCAAACCCCCACTGCCAGCTTTTTTGATCAGAGTCAGGACCTGGGCGGCATTATCACCAAAGTCAACCAGATAGCGACTCAAATCAATACCGCCGTATTCGGCCGGCAGGCTGACGTTGCCCAAAAGGCAGCGCCGCCGGCAGCAGAAACCGCCAAACCGGCACCCGAAGAAGACGCTCAGGCCCATCCTGAAAAGCTGGTCAAAGGGCGCGGCGGGATTGAAGCCGGGGGGTCCCCGTTTATCATGTCAGGGACCGAGGAGCAGTCTGAGTCTCAGCAATTCTGGCGCAGCGCCAGATTCAGCCACCTGATTAACGGTCTGGCCACGGGCGATGTGGACCGGGACGGTAAAAATGAAACCGTGGTGGCGACCCCAAAGGGATTGATTATTTATCGCGCCGAAAGCGGAAAATTTTATCAGACCCATGAGGTCAAACTGAATGATAACCGTAT
>JASFGN010000121.1:0-7437 GCA_050123735.1 Desulfobacterales bacterium
TTGCTGGCGGTAGTATTGCAACAGCTCGATGCGGCCTTCCATTGTCACCGGACTGCGGGCAATATAAAATCCGGTTTTGGCGGCGGCTTTAAACAGCTGAGGCGGCACACGCTCCGGGGCGGCGAAACGGATGCGGTCTATATCAGGAATTCTGGCGATCAGATCCGCGTCGGTTTCTCTTCGTAACGGGTGCTCGCCGGCCAGGCGCCGACCTTGCCTTGTATCTAAAAACTGCGTCACCGCATTGTGCAACGCCTCCGGTGCACTGATCAACAATTGGCAGCCGGCAATCCGGACCGCCGCGATGCGGGTCAGGGTTTCAAACAGGCTGTCTTTGGCATGGATGCGAACGACCACTTTGCCGACCGGCAGATAGCGCAGGATGTTATCCTGGCCCCGCAGATGAAAATAATCGATCTCCCGGTCAAACACCTGTTCCGCCTGATACAGGTAGCTTTTGATGGCCCGAATCGTTTTTTCGATATCGGATGCCAGTTCATCAAATCTACCCCATGCGAGGTCTTGCCGCCATTGCTGTGCCAGATGGAACAGGCGATGCGAGTGCCGGAGCGGGCCTGCCAGCGGCATCTCGGTTTCATCAAATTCCATAAACTGGGCCACATATGCGGGCCCGCCGGCCTTGAAGCCGGCGCCCAGGGCTGATTTGCCCATACCCCCGAAGGGCTGACGCAGGGTCACCGCGCCGGTTGTGCCCCGGTTGATGTACAGGTTGCCCGCCCTGACCCTGTCTTTCCAGTGAGCCTGCTCGCGGGGATCGAGGCTTTCAATCCCGGAAGTCAGGCCATAGCCGGTTTGGTTGACCATCTCAATGGCGTGGTTCAGATCTTCAGCCCGCATCACCGCCAGCAGGGGACCAAAAAATTCGGTCATGTGGGTGGTGCTGCCCGGTCGAACATCCCATTTGATTCCCGGTGTCCACAGATGCGGATTGCCGTCGCTCATTTCAGGCTTCAGGACCCATTTTTCCCCGGTTTCCAGCTGGGTGAGCGCTTTTTTTAAATCCCCGCCGGGCGGGCGGATCAGCGGCCCCATTTTATTTTCAAAATCCCAGGCGGATCCGGTGCGGAAACTGCGAGCCGCATCCACAAGCTGCCTTTTAAACCGGGGATCGTCATAAACTTCTTTCTCCAGGATCAGCAATGATGTGGCCGAGCATTTTTGCCCGCTGTTGCCGAAGGCCGAATATATAACGTTGCCGATGGCCTGGTCGCGATCCGACATGGCGGTGACAATCGTGGCATTTTTGCCGCCGGTTTCAGCGGCCAGAAAAACATCCGGTCGTTGCTTTAATATGCTCAAGCCGGTGTCGGTACCGCCGGTCAGAATAATAAAATCCACATCCGGGTGAGTGACCAATTCACGGCCGGCCGTCGCCCCGGAGCAGGGCAGAAACTGCATCACTCTTTTGGATACCCCTGCACGCCAGAAGCATTGGCACAGTTCCCAGGCCACCAGCACCGCATCCGACGACGGCTTGAAGATCACCGTGTTGCCGGCTGCCAGCGAAGCCACGATACCCCCGCAGGGGATGGCAATCGGAAAATTCCAGGGGGATATCACCACCCCGACACCTTTGCCGCGGCAACCGATGGTCTTGATGCGGGCAAAACTGTTTGCTGCCCGGGGATAAAATTCGGCAAAATCGATGGCTTCGGAAACTTCCACATCGGATTCGGTAAACACCTTGCCGGTATCGGCGGCGGCAGCCCCGATCAGATCGCCCCGCGCCTTGCGCAGCTGCATGGCCACCTGCGCTAAAATCCGCTGGCGTTCGGCAAAACTTCGGCGGCGCCATCCGTCCGCATCGTTTTTTGCAGTTGTTGCCGCTTTCTTTACATCGGATGCGCTGGCCAGGGCATAGCGGGCCACGATAACATCGGCATTGATTTGAGACGGATCCCGGCTTTCCCGATAATCGCGGTCCGCAAAAATGTCCTGACCGTCAATTACCAGCGGGATGGCGGCGGCGCGGTCCGCCGGTTTCTTTTTCCATTTTTGGCGGATGCTCTCGGCCCATTTACGGTTGGGCGCCAGGGACCAATCGGTGTTGGGTTCGTTTATAAAGTCCGCTGTAAGATCGGAATCCTTTGGCGGCCTGAATGTTTCTTCGAGTCGGTTTTGTCGGCGATGGGGCGTTTGACCCACAGCACTTTTTTGTCGGACCGATTCAGCGAACCGGTCGGCAAGTACCTGCCATTGGCCGGATCGCGTCGTGAGCTGACCGATGTGGCGCAAAAAGTTCTGGCTGCCGGAATTTTCATCCAGGCGCCGTATCAGGTAGGCAATGGCATTGATGAATTGTTCCCGGGTGGCTACCGGTGCATACAGCACGATTTCCTGGCCGGTTTCCTGAATGGCGCGGCGCACATGATCGGCCATGCCTTCGAGCATCTCAAATGAAAAATGGGGCAACACCTTATTCCGCTCAGCTGTCAGATAGGCATAGGCCAGCTCAAACAGATTATGGGAGGCAATCCCCAGGCGTACCGCCTGTATATTTTCAGGCTGCATACCGAAATCGATCATGCGCTTGTAATTGGCATCGGTGAAAAGTTTGTCGTCGTAGGGTGCCAGGGGCCAGTCAAAAAGGGAGGCCTCGACTTTTTCCATTTCCATGTTGGCGCCCTTAACGATGCGGATTTTGACCGGGCTCCCGCCGGCGTCCACACGCTGACGGGCCCAGCCCGTAATTTCCTGCAGTATGCCGTATGAATCCGGCAAATAGGCCTGCAAAGCCATCCCGGCGAAATAAGACTTAAATTCCGGCAGATCCAGGGTTCGCATGAAAGCGGCGGCCGTAATCGCCAGATCCCGGTAGTTTTCCATGTCAAGGTTGACAAACTTGGGTATCCGGCGGCCGTCGGACCTGGTGAACGAATGTTCTGCAGCCATGCGATAGAGTTCTGACAGTCGCTCGCTGATGTTGTTCACCGAATACGCAAAGGCCAGGGGCTGAATCTGAGAAAAGATAGCCGAAATTTTAACGGAAATATATTCGATGGCAGGGTTTTGCACATCACGCTGATACTGATCAAGCTGCCTGCGGGCCTCGTTTTCTCCCAGAACCGCTTCCCCCAGGTGGTTGATGTTGACGCGCACGCCTTGGGATTTTTTGTTTTGCAGGTAGGTTTGCAAAGCGTTGGTTTCACCCGCGATGATCGCATGGCTGCTGTCCGCACGCATTTTTTTGATCATTTGCGGTACCGTCAGATCCGGAATAAAGCGCGCCGCACACCTGAAAATTTGCATCAACAGGCGTTCAAACGGTGAAAAAAAATTGGGGATGCCATGCGCGGCGAGCAAATATGTGATCTGATCGGCGACCCGGCGCGGGTTGGCGGACCGGAAGCTTTGATCGATGAGCTGGGTCAGCAGAACCTTATCGGTTGGACGGGCCAGCAGGCGGGCCAGTTGTTTGTACCGTTTTCTTTCCCGCGGTTGCAGTAATTCATTGGCCCGCTTTTGCCAGCTTTCCGCCAGCGCAATGGCCGCTTTGACGATGTCTTCATTATCAGGCATTTTGTCTCTGCAATTCATGGATGATTTTAATTGATTATGAAAACAGTGAAAGTCGGACAGTTTAAACCTAATGCATCCCCGGTCTTTTGTCACGATAGTTTGGGTATGGGGGTCATTCGGTAATGCTATGGGTATTGGTTATGGGGTGTGCTGAAAAAGCAATTGATTTTTAAAAGCGGTCGTAAATCTAAGGAAGGAATTTACACTTCAGCTGGTTCTACCATTTAATCCAACATTTAAAATCCGCAATCCGCAATCTCTGCTACTCACCCAGATAGGCCTCGCGGACCATTTCATTTTTTTCCAGGTTTTCGGCAGTGTCGCTCAGCACCACCGAACCCGACTGCAGCACATAACCCCGGCTGGCCACCTGCAAAGCGATGCGGGCATTTTGCTCAACCAGCAAAATGGTGGTTCCGGCTTCGTGCAGCTGGCTGATGGTCTCAAAGATGTCGTCAACCAGCACCGGTGCCAATCCCATGGAGGGTTCGTCCAGCAGCAGCACTTTCGGCTCGGTCATGAGTGCGCGGCCCATGGCCAGCATCTGTTGCTCACCGCCGGACAGGGTGCCGGCCACCTGTTTGCTGCGCTCCTTGAGGCGCGGGAAGAGCTGCAGCACCCGGTCCAGGTTCTTTTTGTTTTTTTGACTGTCTTTACTGATGAAGGCGCCCATGTCCAGATTTTCCATAACCGTCAGGGTACCGAAAATGCGACGGCCCTCGGGCACCTGGACCACGCCTTTTTCAACAATTTTGTGGGCTTTTAGCTGGGTCAGCTCCTCACCGTTCAAGCGGATCGATCCTTTGCGGGGTTTTAACAGTCCGCTGGTGGTTTTGAGCATGGTGCTTTTGCCCGCACCATTGGCGCCGATGATCGTGACAATTTCGCCTTCTTCGACGTTTACCGACACATCCTTGAGCGCATGGATCTGCCCGTAATAGGTGTGGATCCCTTCAACTTCAAGCATTGCCATAGTGAAATTCCTCCTGATGCATCAACTATGCGGCTGCGTCCGCAGCGCTTGCGCCTGTTCCCAGATAGGCCTCGATCACTTTGGGGTTCTTTTGAATTTCAGCGGGTGTGCCCTCGGCGATTTTTTCACCGTAGTCCAGGACGGTGACCGTTTCAGAAATGCCCATCACCACCTTCATCTGATGCTCGATTAAAATGATGGTGATACCGAGCTCATCGCGCAGATGCTGGATAAAGTCCATCATCTCCTGGGTCTCTTTGGGATTCATTCCGGCGGCGGGCTCATCCAGCAACAAAATCTTTGGCTGGGTGGCCAGGGCGCGGGCGATTTCCAGCCGGCGCTGTTCGCCGTAAGGCAGATTTTTAGCCAGCAGCTCGCCTTTGCCGGCAAGATTGACAAAGCGCAGCAGGCGGCTGCTTTCTTCATCGGCCTTTTTCTCCTCATTGCGGGTACCGGGGGTTCCGATGACGATTCCCAAGAAACGCGCTTTCAGATGGCTATGCAGGCCCACCAGAATGTTTTCCATTGCCGTCAGGGCGGGAAACAGCCGAATATTCTGATAGGTTCGTGCAATCCCCAGACGCACAATCTGGTCTGGCAACAATCCCACCAGGGAGTGACCCGCCAAATCGATTTCGCCGAATTCGGGCTTGTAAAAACCCGTGATGCAATTAAACAGAGTCGTTTTGCCGGCACCGTTGGGCCCGATAACGCTGTGGATGCTGTTTTCCTTGACTTCCAGATCCAGATTGTCAATGGCAACCAGACCGCCAAATTGCTTGGTGAGACTTTTTGTTGTCAAAATTGCCATGTGTTCCTCCTAACCGCTTGCGGGGGCGGCTTCGGCCGCCTCTGTCCCGATTTCATCTTCTGCGATGTGAAGCTCGCGCCGCCGCTTGACATCCGGCCACAATCCTTCGGGTTTCAACAGCATCATGGCAACCAGCGCAGCACCGTATACCAGCAGGCGGTACTCGGCAAATTCCCGCAGAAGTTCCGGCAAACCCACCAGCGCGAAGGCCCCCACAATGACGCCGGGGATACTGCCCATGCCGCCGACGATGATCAAACAGATGATGTTGATGGAAACGATAACGTTGAAGCTATGGGGATAGACCGAGCCGATCTTGGTGGCAAAAATGGCGCCGCTCAGAGCCGAAAAACCGGCGCCGGTGGCAAAGGCCATCAGTTTGGTGGCCACCAGATTAATGCCCATAGCCTGGGCCACATCCTCATCTTCGCGCACGGCCATCCAGGCTCTGCCCAGGCGGGAATCCCGCAGCCGCCAGGAAATAAAGCCCACCAGCAAACAGCCGGCCAGAATAAGATAATAGACCTGCTGCGGTGTGGTAAACGTGTAGCCGGCGATACTGATATTGGGAATCTGGCCGATGCCCTGGGCACCGCCGATCCAGGGCCGGAGCCAGTCCGACAGGACCAGAATCCGAATAATTTCACCAAATCCCAGGGTGGCGATGGCCAGGTAATCGCCGCGCATTTTCAGCACCGGAACCCCCAGCAGCACTCCGGAAAGGATGCCCGCGGCAATCACGAAGGGCAGGGCCGTCCAGAAGCCCAGACTGAAAAATCCCAGTTCCGGAGAGGTCAAAATGGCGACCACGTAAGAGCCCACGGCGAAAAAAGCCACATAGCCCAGGTCCAGCAAACCGGCAAAACCCACAACGATATTCAGACCCAGCCCCAGGAGCACATATAAGCCCACGATGGTCAGGACCTCACTGAGAAACAGCCCCAGGATTTTCGGCAAAACCAGCAGGATAAAGGCAATCACCAGCATGGTAACGAGCTTTAGCGTACGCTGCTGACCGGTGGGCAACGCTTCCACTTTGGTTTTAACCGTGCCACCTTTACGGGCCCATGCAAAAACCAGCGCTGCAATCAAAACGAACAGCCCGATCGCACCTTTGAGTGACAGGCCATTGGCGGCGAATAAAAATAAATTTATCTTGGCCAGCGGGCCCCAGAGGGAGATGACCGGGCGGAGCATGTCCTGCAGTACGCCGGCAATGACAACAGCACTCAAAGCTGTAATGATCGTTTTGCGGATCAAGGCTGGAGCCAGAAACAGCATGCCGGCGGCAAGACCGCTTAGAGCGCCACTCAACAGCACCAGCGGGATGCCCAGCTTGGGTCCCAGATAAAAGGTCAAAATTTGATACAGCACCGGTGAGGCATTGATAAACACCATCCGCAGGTTGATGGTCTTGCCGATGGCGACCAGCAGCGCGATGCCGGCAGCGGTTATGACTCCGGTGAGGATGGCGGCACCGATAGCTGTTGCCGCCTGCTCACGACCGGCTTTTTTGGCTGCCAGGTAGCTGAGGAATATGGCAGTCAGCAGCAACAATGTGTTGCCCATGGTCACGACTTGATAAATAATGTCGCGCTTGTTAAAGGCTTCGACCATGCCGATCAGAGAGAGCATGACTGCCGTGAGGGCTCCAATCAGCCCGATATTGGCCGCATATCGCCAGGGAGATTGATCCTGATTCATTTTGTCAAAAACGTCCTTTCTGACATCAAGATAATTTTAACTGAATGTTACAAAATCCCGGTAGTTGACAGACACAATCCAGTAATTAAGCTTTTTTAACCGCCAGCCGTTCACCCAGAATCCCGGTCGGGCGGAAAATCAGCACCATGACCAGCATGGTGAAAGCAATGGCGTCTTTTAGCTGATAGGGTGCCACAATACCCAATCCGTCGAGAAACAAACTGGGGCCGACGGATTCGACCAGACCCAGGAAGATGCCGCCCAGCATAGCGCCCGGGATGTTGCCGATGCCCCCTAAAACCGCTGCGGTAAAAGCCTTGATGCCGGGGATGAAACCCATGAAAAAATGCACCTGCTTGAACATAATGGCATACAACACACCGGCTGCACCGGCGGCGGCGCCCCCGAC
>JASFGN010000122.1:0-7435 GCA_050123735.1 Desulfobacterales bacterium
TGACGGTATTCACCATGGATCGGGATAAAATACCGCGGTTGGGTTAATTTAATCATCAATTTGAGCTCTTCGCGAAAGGCATGCCCGGAAACATGAATCTCCGAAATTTTCTCATAGATCACATCGGCACCTTTGCGGTAGAGATTGTTGATTATTTTAGCGATGGCTTTCTCATTTCCGGGAATAAATTTGGAGGATAAAACCACGGTATCCCCTCTTTTTATGGTGATATGCTTATGGGTCCCGGCGGACATTCGGGCCAGGGCGGACATAGGCTCACCCTGGGTTCCGGTGGTGATGATGATAATCTCTTCATCGGCATAATCTGCGAGTTCGTCAATTGATATGACCTCGTAAGCGGCGGTATCCAGGTACCCCAGTTCACTGGCAATATGAACACTGGCTTCAATACTTTTGCCATCAAAGATAATCTTTTTACGATTGACCTTGGCAATATCCAAAATAACCTGAATACGAGCGATATTGGAAGCAAACAAGGCCACGATTACACGGCCGCTGCTTTCGGTGATAATCCGCAACAATGCACCACTAATCTCTTTATCGGTGATCGGATATCCCTCCCGTTCCACATTGGTGGAATCAGAGAGCAGAGCCAGCACTCCCTCCTCTCCACATTTGGCAAACTTGTTCACATCCGTGGCCAATCCATCGGCGGATCCATAGCCAATCTTAAAATCACCCGTATGGATGATTCGACCCACCGGCGATTGGATGGAAATACCCACACCGTCCATCACGCTGTGACCGACACGAATAAATTCCAGGGTGAATGGGCCTAATTTTAAAACTTCATCCGGCAATATGGTGTGAAAATCCACGCGACCGCCCAGCTCGTGTTCCTCTATTTTTTTGCGAACCAGCCCTAACGTAAAGGGGGTTCCGAATACCGGTGCCCTGACCTCCTTTAATAAGTAAGGTAAAGCGCCGATATGATCTTCGTGCGCGTGGGTCAGAACAATACCGGCCATACGGGATTCGTTCTGGCGCAAATAGTTCATGTCCGGAATGACAAAATCCACACCCAGCATGTAATCTTCCGGAAACATCAAACCGGCATCAACCACAAAAAGCGTGTCCCCGAATTCGAATACCATCATATTCAGGCCAATTTCTCCGAGGCCGCCGAGAGGGATAATTTTTAGCATGGCCTTTCACCCGTATCGATGGGTTCAAAATTATCACATATGACACGACGCACGCGCTCCATCAAAGCCTCCTTCGTATCACGGGAGTAGATCGTCGTGTCAATTGGCTTCTGGATCGATAAACGAATCTGGCCGGGATTGACACGGAATTTACCTTTGGTCATAATCGCACGTGCGCCGCTGATGATAACCGGCACGATCGGAACGCCGGATTCAATCGCCATAACAAATCCGCCCTTTTTAAACGGTTGGATTCTACCATCCCGGCTGCGCGTGCCTTCCGGAAATATCAGCACCGATACGCCGTTTCTTATTTTTTCTGCTGCCAGCTCAAGACTTTTAAAAGCGGACTCGCGATTATTGCGGTCAATACTGATGTAACCGGCTTTGCGCATGGCATGACCAAAAATCGGTATTTTAAAAAGCTCCATTTTAGCGAGCCAGCGAAACTGAACGGTCAGGTACCCCAGCAGAACCGGAATGTCAAAATTACTCTGGTGGTTGGGCATATAGATGTAGGGGCGCCGAGGATCGATACTGGACAGCCCATCGACGGTGACCTTTATGCGGCTGACAACCAGGATGGAGCGTCCCCAGAAACGGGCAATTCTGTGTATGGGATTGCCGGATTTGACAAAAAGCGAAACCATCATAACCGTTAGGCCCAGCACCAGCGTGGCAAAAACAACCCAGATCGCAATATACAAGGTCCGAATCATCTCCAGAGCCCTTAATTGATGATTGTATGGTTACAATTGTAAATCAGGTAATGATATCCAGGCGTTTGAATATGGCATCGACCAGGTCCATCATCCAGATGCGCTGATTTTTATCGGCATAGCCGATACAGGCACACCGGACCTGACGTTTGGTCCGCACCAGTAACTCAAGGGCCAGTTGATCTTGCCGTAATTCAATGGCAACGTAGAAGGGTTGGCAATCGGTATGTTGCTCCTGGGTTTCCGTTAGAAGCCCTGCTGCCAGCGGTATCCAGTAAATACCCCCCATTTCGACAGGACCATAATTCTCATCCAGATACTGTTTGACTTTATAATGGTCCTCGGCTCTGAGCTCATCGATTACATATTGTTTCATAATTTAAGATAACTTTTAACATAGTTTGCCCGCGCTAGCAAGGCGCAGTTAGGCCCGCAAGCATCTATTATTGATGACAATTCAGTCCAAATCAGAGGCGGGCCGCGCTGATTCATCTGTGCGTCATCAAGTGAAATCCGGCCAACCTGGTTCGACCTGATCATCATAAAGGCGCCAGCGTCTTTATGCAGAATATGGGCATTGATACGATTAGAAAAGGCAGATGGCGGGAGTTAACGTACCCGGTCAGTGGGGCAAGCAAATCATATGGTGACCAGAAAAGGGACCCCCTGAGCCAAAGCTGAAATGAAATCGATGATCAGGGGGTCAAATCGGATTAAGTTTCTTCCACGACAATAGCGCCTTCTTCACACACTTCAACACAACTTTCACAGCCCAGGCATTCTTCGGCATTTACCGGTACGGATTTGCCGTCCTGCATTTCGAATACCTCAACCGGACAAACATCCACACATTCTTCGCAACCCACGCATTTTTCTTCATCAACGATCGGATTGAAAGCCATTATATTCATCTCCTTTCGAATTTAGGATTTGATTAAGGTGATGGAAACCCACCTTGGATTCTATTAAAGGAGTTGTCATTATACCAATTGGAAAAGCGAGTCAAGACTTGATGGTACTTTTTTTACTAAAATTAAGCGCAACAAGCCCTTTATTTAAACCCAGTAGATTGCCATCGATGCAAGCTGTGAGGGGTGCCGAAAATGATCGATGCTGTCAGGGGATACGTTCGAGCAGTCCGATCAGCGTATTCTTGATGTCTGGCATCTGATTAAATTTGTTTTTTTCGCCGTTTGGCAAATTTAAAAACCGCGTAAATAACTGCGTCGGCGTGCAGCCGGGCAAGCGGCAAAGCGTGAGCTTGAAGCGAGCAGCATGTTCTGGCAACGTCGGCAGGCGAGCAAAGGCATTTGCGGCGAATGAGCTCTCGGATTCAATCCCGTTTTTTATCTGCAGGCAAGCCGTTTCGCGCCAGGCCATCAGCACGTCATCATTTAAGGTAAGCGTCGGCAATCCTTTCAATTCAAACAGTTTTCCATTGGGCACCCGATTTTCTATCAGAGAATAAAAAATCGTTGGGCTGCCGGTAACCAGAAAACCCGAATCGATCGGTTTCTCCAGAAACAGACGAATCCAGGCCTGCAGTCGATCCTGTGGCATATAATCACCCGGGTCATCCAATTTGATATCGGCGGTCAACCGGGTGAAATCGGATTCGTTATTTTTTTGGCCGCTCAGGTGCTTGAGCAATTCTTCAGAACGCCGATCCGTATCTTGCAATTCCTGCTGCAATTCAGCATTTTGCCGGTCGAATTCCTGGGCAAATTCCAAAAAAACCCGCGCGCGTAAAAGGGCCTCTGAATCTGCCAGCCCGGTGTCCGGCTTCTGGCCTTTTTTCAGATCGGCCACAATTTGCGAGGCCGATGTTTCGTCGAAGAATGGAGTTGCGCCTTGCTGATTCCAGAACGCGGCCGATTTGAGGTCCCTGACATCTGCGTGCAGCCGTGCAAATTGCTGAAACGCCTTGACAATCTCGGTAAAGTTCTGCTCTTCAGCCGATACCGGCACACAAACCTTCATGGCATTTTTTTGCACCCAGATTTGCATTTCAGCCGGTAAATCTTTACCTGAAGGCTGATACACATAAAGATGCTGGAAGCCGGCAACCAAAATCTCCGCCACCCACCGCGGCACGTAGGTAAATGGAAAATAGATGGGTTGTATCATTCGAATGATGGCTCCTATATACGCTAGCGCTTATATCTGTCTGCTGGTATTACCTAGCTAAAGGTTCAAAGGTTCAGCGTTCCGGGTTCAGGGTTAAAAACTTTGAAACCCCTGAACCCTGAACCCCTAACTTTGATCCTGCACCGGTATACCGCGTGATTTAAGTTCGTCTCTGATTTTATCTGCCAGATCCCATTTCGCCGCTGCGCGGGCGCTCTCTCGTTCTTTTAGCAGGCGCTGAATATCTGGATCAGCATAAGCATCAAAGAAATTAAATACCTTCAGAACAGTGTCGATGCTGCGGAAGCCATCGACAATTTTTGCGGCATCGGTTGATGTCAATTGTTTATTGAGGATGAGGGTATTCACTTTTTTGACAATCGTAAAAATCGCTGCCAGGGCTGCCGATATATTTAAATCATCATCCATTGCACTCACAAAGCCGTTTTTAAGGTCGTACAGCAACTGCTCAATGTCGGCATATGCATCCCCGTGTTTGACACAGCGCAAGTTGGAAATGCAGCGATCCAGACGTTCAAGAGCGCGCCCCGCATCTGCCAGGCGCACTTTTGAAAACGGTATCGGTTTACGATAATGGCTGGAAAGCAGCCAAAATCGGATGATGCGACCGGAATAGCCCATATTGACGAGTTCTGCGATCGTCAAACCGGATGCTTTCTTATCTAACTTTTTGCCATCCATGAGCACCCGATCGCAGTGAACGAAAAACCTGGCCAGCGGCTTTCCGGTTAAAGCAACGGCTATCGCATTTTCGTTTTCGTGATGGGGAAAGACCAGCTCCCGGCTGCTGGTGTGGAGGTCAAAACCCTCACCTAAATATTTCAACGAAATGGCCGCCGATTTAATATGCCAGGAGGGCCGTGCGTTGCCCCATTGTGTTTTGACAAAAAGGCCCCGCTTTAGTTCGGACAGCCTGGAGCGCTTGAAAAGAGTAAAATCACGCGGATTTAGCTTTTCATAGTCATCCAGATCGACCGTGGCGCCGACCTTAATTTTATTAATATCAATCCCGGAAAGCTGGCCATAGCCATCCAGTCGCGAAATATCAAAGTACAGCGATCGCAGCTTTTCATAGGCAACGCCCTTTTGCACCAATTTCTCTCCCAGGGCCACCATGTCATCAACATGCTTGCTTGCCTGCGCGTACACATTGGCAGGGGTAACTTCTAAAACCGCCAGGTCCTTTTTGAATTGGGCAATATTGGCTTCGGTAAATGCGCCCAGATCGACACCCAGCTTTTCAGACCCGCTGATCGCTTTATCATCGAGATCATTGATATCGGTTAAATGATGAACCGTATACCCGCGGAACTCCAGGTAGCGACACAATAAATCGGCAAACACGATGCGCCGCATTTCACCAAGATGAGCGCGGGCATGAGCCGTTGGGCCGCAGGAATATACCTGAACCTTTCCCGGGACCTGAGGTTCAAAAACCTCCTTTTTGCGGCTGAGAGTGTTAAACAATTTCAGGGATATCTCTTCCTGCATAGCAAAAAGTGAGGTGCTCAAGTAGCGTTCGCCGCTATCCGGAAATATGACGACCAGGGTGCCCTCTGTCATATTCTCAGCAACCTTACAGGCACCGGCCATGGCCGCACCGCTGCTCATCCCGACAAATATGCCTTCCTCCCGGGCGAGTCGGCGTGCCATTTCATAGGCAGTCTCATCGTCGACATTGATCTTTTGATCCAGACGTTCCTTTTCAAAGATTTCAGGGCAATAGGCTTCCTTCATGTTCTTCAATCCCTGAATCTTATGCCCCAGATAGGGTTCGATACCAATGATCTGTATGCCGGGGTTATAGGTCTTTAATTTTTTGGAAACGCCCATTAAGGTACCGGTGGTTCCCAGCGTGGCGACGAATACGCTAATTTGGCCGTTGGTTTGTTGCCAGATTTCCTCTGCCGTACCGTGGTAATGCGCCAGCCAGTTGGCTTCATTATTAAATTGATCGGGTAGATAATAGGTATCCGGATTTTCGCGCGCCAGACGATAGGCCTCTTCAATGGCCCCATCCGTACCCAGATGACCCGGGGTTAAAAGAATCTCGGCTCCCCGGGCCTTCAGGATCTTCTGGCGTTCGATGCTGACGGCATCTGACATGACCAGCAGCAGGCGGTATCCTTTGACGGTGCAAACCAGGGCCAGACCAATACCGGTGTTGCCGCTGGTGGGCTCAATGACGATTTTCTGGGGAGTCAGCTCCCCTGAACGCTCAGCCGCCTCGATCATCCAGAGCGCGGCCCGGTCTTTTATCGATCCACCGGGATTAAAATATTCAAGCTTGGCGCACATCTTTACGCGGGGGTTTGGATTTAGCTTTTGGATTTCAACCAGGGGCGTATTGCCGATGGCGTCAAGGATAGAACGGCCCATATCGTCAACCTAAAATTATCCTGACTGATCGTTTCAAATTTTAAAAAGTAACCCACTTTTTCTAGCGGAAC
This sequence comes from Desulfobacterales bacterium, assembly GCA_050123735.1. Classification (GTDB taxonomy): domain Bacteria; phylum Desulfobacterota; class Desulfobacteria; order Desulfobacterales; family JAHEIW01; genus JAHEIW01. The sequence goes on from JASFGN010000122.1 coordinate 6,484, forward strand.
GACATCTGCCGTGCAGCTGCGGCAACCTCGACAATCGCTCAATTAAGGTTGGGTTATTGTCGCTTATTTCAATTGAGTGTAAAAAATAAATCAGCGGTTGTTCTTAACGTTTTTACAGAAAAGGCGCGAGTGTCTTGCTGATCTGGGCAAAAACGTGATCTGCGCCGCGGCCGGCATCGATAATCCGAAACCGCTGCGGTTCAAGCTTTGCCAGCTCAAGATAGCCCGCTCTGACTTTTTCATGAAAGGCCAGGCTCTCATTTTCAAAACGACTTTCATGCCCCGCCCGCTGGCCGTTGCTTAACTGCTGCCAGGCCCTTTCCAACCCCTGTTGCGGGGAAAGATCCAGCAAAAGGGTAACATCCGGCTTTAAATTTTCAAACAGGATCCGGTGTAACTCCAGAAGCAATTCAACACGTAGTCCTCTGGCAAATCCCTGATAAACAACGGTCGCATCAAAATACCGATCGCACAGGACCACTTTGCCCTCCGCCAGGGCAGGTTTGATAATCTCATTGATATGCTGGGCCCGATCCGCCAGGTAAAGAAGCAATTCGGCCATCGGCTCGAGGGCCTGATTCTGCGGATTCAGTAGAATCGAGCGTATATTTTCACCGATGACGGTACCGCCCGGCTGACGGGTCGTCACACAGGCCATCCCGCGCTCTTTGAAAAATTCTGCCAGCCGATCGATCTGAGTCGTTTTGCCCGAGCCTTCGATGCCTTCCAGGGTGATGAACATGGGATTCACTGCTTTTGAGGTTTGGGGTTAAGCCCTAATTTTTATGCTGCCTGAGGATTTTGCCTTTTTTCATGCTTTCAAGCACATCGTAATCTGTCTGATCACATTTAATCGGCGTGATCGAAATGAAATCTTTGCACAGGGCCGACCCGTCGATTTCGATAGATTTTCCCTGAGGCAAGGCATCACACCCCTGCCAGTAATAGGTGC